>NZ_JBVHWK010000002.1:421137-448531 GCF_055569445.1 Streptomyces sp. NPDC029122
TCCCCCCCCTTCCCCCCCCCCCCCCTCCCCCTCCCCTCTCCCCCCCCCCCCCCCCCCCCCCCCCCCCCCCCCCCCCCCCCCCCCCCCCCACCCCCCCCCCCGGGACCGGGCCGCGGCCCGCCACCTCGTCCGGCCGGAGCCCGGCCGCGAGCACCCCCTCAAGGGCGGCCCCAAGGCCGCACGGGAAGGCGCCGGCCCGGCGCGCGGGGGCTTCGCGAAGCAGGCCCCGGCGGCGCCCGTGCCGCTGCCCGCCCTCCCCATCGGGCAGGCGGCGGAGAAGGCGGCCGCGGCGGTGGAGGGCGGCAAGGTCGCGGGCCTGCGCGCGGTCGCCCAGCAGGGCGGCGGCAGCGCCTGGCTGGCGGTCGTCCTGGGCCCGGACGGCGTCCGCCACGCGGTGACCGTGTCCGGCTCCGACGGCACGATCACCTCCAACGTCCCGCAGAACCACCGGTAGGCCGCGCCTTCCGGTCCCCGGCCCCACGGCCGCCCCCGACCGCCCGGCTGTCCGAGCCCGTTCGGGCCGCCCGGGCGCCCCGGCGGCCGAGTGATCAGCCGCGCGTGCCTACCGCAGTCCACCCGTACCGCCCGGCGTCGCCGCCTGCGGTCGCCGTCCTCCGGTACCGTCCCCGCCCGCACCCCGCCCGCAGCCGTCCGGCGCGCGGGCGGGGTGCGGCTTTGCCGGGCGGGACGCGACCGCCCGCGGTGCCTCGGGCCGTGCCGCGGGAGCGGCGGCCGGTTGCGGCGCCCGCGTGACCGACGGTGAGATCGTGTCCGGGGGCCGGGGGCCGGGGGCCGGGGGCCGGGGGCCGGGGGCCGGGGGCCGCCGTGCCGCGCCGGGTGGCACGCCTCCCCGCCGAAGGCCGCTCCGTCGCCGGCCCCGCCCGCGGGGACGACGCCGTCACCGGCCGGGGGAGGGAGGACGGGAATGACCGTGTTCCGGTGCGGCGACTGCGGTACGGCCGTGACCGCCGAGGCCGACGAGGCGCCGCTGCCGGAGGGGGAGGGCCCGCTGCCCTGCGAGGCCGAGGAAGAGGCCGGGGGCGCGTGGCCGCCGCGCATCCCGCCGGGCCGCTTCGCGTACGCCCCCCGGCCTTCCGCGTCCTCCTGGAAGCCCGGCCCCTCCCGGCAGTCGGGCCGGGTCCCGGCCGGCCCGCCCCGCGGCATCGTCCTCAGCCGGGCGACGCCCGGGGCATGACCCCCGCCACCGACCCGGGCAGTCGCGGCGGCTGCTGCGGCCCCGACGGCCTGGGCGGCGCCAACCTGCTGTGCACCGGCTGCTCCGCCCGGCTCGCGACCGAGAGCGCCGACTGCCGGACCGGCCCGGCAGATCGTCCTCGACCCGCGCCGCGTGACCGCCGCCCCGGAGCCGGGCCGGCGCACCGTGATGTCCGCCCCGTCGGGGGCGCGCAGAATGAAGGGGAGCGGCGGGCCCCCGCCCCGCGCGGGCGGTACGGGGACTGGGCGCGCCCCGGGCATGAGGAGGCTTCCGGTGCCGTCGGAGCAGGCGGGGGACGCGGGGGCTGCCGGCCCGATCCGGTCGGAGCCGGGGTCCCTGCTGGAGCACGTGGCGGTGGCCGTCTTCGGCATGGACGCGGCCGGCCGGATCCGCTTCTGGGGCCCCGGCGCGCGGGAACTCTTCGGCCACGAGGCCGCCGACGTGCTGTCCCGGCCGGCCGCCGGGCTCTTCCCCCCGCCCCCCGAAGGCACCCCCGGCGCGGCCGAACGGCTGGCGGAACGCGCCCTGGCCCTCGGGTACTGGCGGGTGCGGCTGCCCGCCCTGCACCGGGACGGCTCGGTCTTCGACTGCGGGTTCCGGGTCTTCCCGGTCGCCGGCGACGCCGACGCGGTGATCATCGGGCTGGCCAGCAGGGGAGACGAACTGGACCGGGTGAAGACCAATCTCGCCTTCCTCGACGCCCTCTTCGAGACCTGCCCCATCGGCCTGGTCATGCTCGACCAGGACCTGCGCTACGTCCACCTCAACCAGGCCCTGGCCGACATGGACGGCCTCCCCGTCGCCGACCACCTCGGCCGCGCCACCGACGAGATCATGCTCACCTCCGACGGCGGAGAGTTCCAGCGCATGCTGCGCGCCGTGGCCGACGAGGGCCGGCCCCTCGTCGGCGCCCTGGTGGGGCTGCGCACACCGGGCCGCCCCGACCGCGACCAGGTCCGGTCGGTCAGCCTGTTCCCGCTCAGCCGCTCCGGCGGGACCCGCCCCGGGGTGGGCGGCCTGCTGGTGGACGTCACCGACCGGGAACGGGCCCTGCTGGAGGCAACCGAGGCACGCCAGCGCCTGGCCCTGCTGGACCGGGCCGCCGCCCAGGTCGGCACCACCCTGGACGTGGACACCACCGCCCGGGAGCTGGTCGACGTGGCCGTACCGGCCTTCTGCGACGGCTGCGTCGTCGAGCTGGTGGAGTGGACGAACCCCGCCGAGGCCTTCGACCCGGACCTGCCCCTGCTCACCCGCCGCATCGCCTCCGGCACCGTCCTGCCGCCGCCCGCCCCCGAGCTCGTGGCGGGCCTGGAGCGGGTGACGTACCCGCCGGGTTCCGGCATCCACCGGATGCTCGCCACCGGCCGCCCGCTCTGCGCCGAGGTCGACGAGGAGTTCGCGGTCCGGACCGCCTCCCGCCGGGACCGCGCCCGGCTGCTCCTCGACAGCGGTCTGGCCCGCATCCTCATCGCCCCGCTCGCCGCCCGGGGCACCGTGCAGGGCATCGCCATGTTCGGCCGCACCGCCGCCCGTCCCGACTTCACCGAGCAGGACCTCAGCCTCGCCGGGGAACTCGCCTCCCGCGCCGCCCTGTGCCTGGACAACGCCCGCCTCTACAGCCGGGTCCAGGACATCGCGCTCACCCTCCAGCGCGCCCTGCTGCCCAGCGCCCTGGCCCGCAGCGAGTACGTGGCCATCGCCCACCGCTACCTGCCCGGCAGCCGCGCCACCGAGGTCGGCGGCGACTGGTACGACGTGATCGACCTGCCCGGGGGGCGGGTCGCCCTGGTCGTCGGTGACGTCATGGGGCACGGGGTGCCCGCCGCCGCCTCGATGGGCAGGCTGCGCATCACCGCCAAGGCACTGGCCCGCCACGGCCCGGATCCCGGACGTCTGCTCGGCGAACTCGACGCGTGTGCCCGCGAGTCCGGCATCGAGCTGGCCACCTGCCTGTACGTGGAGTACGACCCGCACACCGGCCGCGCCCGCATCGCGAACGCCGGCCACCCCCCGCCCCTCGTACGCCATCCCGACGGCACCGTCGAGACCCTGGGCGGCGGCCTCGGAGTCCCGCTGGGCGTCGGCGGGGTCCCCTTCCGCCCGGCCGGGGCCCGCCTTCCCGACGGGGCCGTCCTGGCCCTCTACACCGACGGCCTGATCGAGGCGCGCGGCCGGGACATCGAAACGGGCCTGGACGCCCTGCGGGAGCAACTGGCCGCCGTCGAAGGGGATCTGGAGGAAGAGGTGGACCGCGTCCTGGCGGCCCTGCTGCCCGGCGCGGCCACCGACGACACGGTCCTGGTGCTGGCCCGGATCCGCCGCGCGGGGTGACGGGCCCCGGCGCGGCGCTCAGTCCATGCGCAGGGCCGCCGCGAAGTCCATCTTGTCCTCCAGCCGGGCCAGGTTCCGCCCGGTCAGCGACTCGATCCGGCCGATCCGGTACCGCAGCGAGTTCACGTGCAGGTGCAGGGCCTCCCCGCAACGGGCCCAGGAGCCGTCGTGCTCCAGGAACGTCCGGAGCGTCGTGACCAGTTCGGAGTGGTAGCGCCGGTCGTACGCGTGCAGCGGCGCCAGCAGCCGGCGGCTGAAGGCCCGCCGGACCTCCGCCGGGATCAGCGGCAGCAGCGACATGACGTGCGCCGCCATGTCCCCGGTCCCGCGCACGGCGACTGCCTCCCCGTCCGGTCCGGCCGCGACCTGGCGGGCGTTGCGGGCCTCCGCCAGCGTGTGGCGCAGGTCGTCCGGCTCCGCCACCGGATCACCGAGCCCGAGGCCGAGCCGCTCCCCGCCGCGCAGCCCGCGCGGCAGCGCGCCGCACGCGGCCTCCCGGACCCCCTCCGGGGTCAGCTCCCCGCCGGGGGCGACCCGTACGAAGGCCACGGCCTCCCGGCCGTCCAGCGCGGCGGCGATCCCGATGCGCCGCGCCGCGCCGGGCCCCAGGCACGCCGGGTGCAGCAACACCTCCTCCAGCAGGTCCGGTACCGGCGACGGCCCGCCGTCGCCCGGTACGCCGTCCAGCCGGGCCGCGACGGCCTGCCAGCGGGCCTCGCCGGAGGGTCCCTCCGCGGCCAGCCGCCCGGCCGCGTCCCGGACCAGCTCCCGTGCGTCCGCCCCGGTGCCGCCGGAGTCCAGCAGCCCGAGCAGCCTCCCGGCGGCCCGCCGGCGCGCGGTGCGGTCGGCGTCACGGCCGCCGCGCTCCACGGCGATCAGCCCGGCCAGCCGCTCCACCAGGCCGATGCGCTCGTCGTGCCAGTCCCCGCTGTCGGCCTCCACGGCGACGGCCCAGTCGGTCAGCGCGGGCCCGGCCCCCGGGGCGGACCTCACCGGGAACAGCGAGTACGGCAGTCCGTGGGCGACCGTACGGTGCGGGGCGCGCCGGCCGGAGCGCTCGGCGGCCAGGAACCGCCCGGCCAGGGCGGCCGCCGTCCCCTCCGGCAGCGGCGGCCGCGCGCCGGCGATGAGCCGTCCGGTGGGGGACAGTACGTGGGCGCGCAGGTCCAGTTCGGTCAGCAGCAGCTCGAGGAGCGCGCCCGCCCCCGCCGCGCTCCCCGGCCGGGAGGCCATCAGCCGCCGGTGCCGGTCCACCAGCGCGGCGAGGTTCCCGACGCGGGCCCCGCTGCGGCCCCGCGCCACGAACTCGGCGACGGGCCCGAAGGGCACGTCCACGCCGACCGCGAACAGCGGCAGCCCGTGCCGGAGGCAGGCCCGCACCAGTTCGTCCGGCACGTGCCCGAACTCCGCCTCGCCCGCGCCGAGGGCGACGGCGCCCGCCTCCACGATGATCCGTACGAAGGCATCGGCGCGCCCGAGGTCCTGCCGCAGCCACACCAGCCCCGACAGCACCAGGTCTCCCGGCGAGACGAACCGCCCCGGGTCCGGCAGGTCGATGGTCACGGCGGCGAGCACGGGCCGCTCCAGCCCCTCCTCGCCGCCGAGGAGCCGGAACGGAGCCGGGCCGCCGGACAGGATCACATCGCGCAACTGCATGGCCACAGCCTGCCATGCGCGTGCCGGGCCCCAACTGGCGCCCGGAGCAACCATTTACGGCTTACGGCCGCCCCAGCATCCGGGCCGCCGCCTCGCGCATCTCGACCTTGCGGACCTTCCCGGTGACCGTCATGGGGAACTCGTCCACGACGTGGACGTAGCGCGGGATCTTGAAGTGGGCCAGGCGGCCCGCACAGTAGGCGCGGACCGCGTCCGCCGTCAGCGGCTCGGCCCCCTCGCGCATCCGTACCCACGCCATCAGCTCCTCCCCGTACCTGGCGTCCGGGACGCCGATGACCTGGACGTCCAGGACGTCGGGGTGGCCGTGCAGGAACTCCTCGATCTCGCGCGGGTAGAGGTTCTCACCGCCCCGGATCACCATGTCCTTGATCCGGCCCGTGATGCTCAGGTAGCCGTCCGGGTCCATGACCGCCAGATCGCCGGTGTGCATCCAGCCCTCCGGGTCCACGGCCTCGGCGGTCTTCTCCGGCTCGCCCCAGTAGCCGAGCATCACCGAGTAGCCGCGGGTGCACAGCTCGCCGGGAGTGCCGCGGGGCACGGTGGCACCGGTCTCCGGATCGATCACCTTGACCTCCAGGTGCGGGCCGGCGCGGCCCACCGTCGCGACCCGCCGCTCCACGGAGTCGTCCACCCGGGTCTGCGTGGACACCGGAGAGGTCTCCGTCATGCCGTAGCAGATGGACACCTCGGTCATGCCCATCCTCTCGATCACCTCGTTCATCACCTCCACCGGGCAGGGCGAGCCGGCCATGATCCCGGTCCGCAGGCTCGACAGGTCGTACCCGTCGAAGCCGGGCGCGGCCAGTTCGGCGATGAACATGGTCGGCACCCCGTACAGGGAGGTGCACGCCTCCGCCTCCACCGCGGCCAGCGTGGCGGCGGCGTCGAAGACGGGCGCCGGAATCACCATCGCCGCGCCGTGGCTGGTGCAGGCGAGGGCGCCCATGACCATGCCGAAGCAGTGGTAGAAGGGCACCGGCACGCACACCCGGTCCCGCTCGGTGTAGCCGCACAGCTCCCCGACGAAGAAGCCGTTGTTGAGGATGTTGCGGTGGGAGAGGGTCGCCCCCTTGGGGAAGCCCGTGGTGCCCGAGGTGTACTGGATGTTGACCGGGTCCCGCGGTGCGAGCGCCGCCCCGGCCCGCTCCAGGTCCGCCGGGTCGCCCAGGGCGCCGCGCTCCAGCAGCGAGTCCCACAGCGGACCGCCCAGCAGGACGGTGAACTCCAGGGCGGGGCAGCGCGGCCGGACCTCCTCGATCATCGCCGCGTAGTCGGAGGTCCTGAAGCGCTCCGCGGCGACCAGCAGCCGGATCCCGGACTGGTTCAGCACGTACTCCAGCTCGTGCGAGCGGTACGCCGGATTGACGGTGACCAGGACCGCCCCGATCTTCGCCGTGGCGTACTGGACCAGGGTCCATTCGGCGCGGTTCGGGGCCCAGATGCCTACCCGGTCGCCCTTGGCGATGCCGAGGTCCAGCAGGCCCAGGGCGAGGGTGTCCACGTCGGCGGTCAGCTCCGCGTACGTCCACCGGCGCCCGGCGGCCACGTCGACGAGGGCGTCGCGGTCCGGGAAGCGGCGCGCGGTGCGGTCGAGGTTGTCTCCGATGGTCTCGTCCAGCAGCGGGACCGGGGAGCTTCCTGACGCATGGCTGGGCGCGACGGACACGTGTACCTCCACGACTCTGCGGCCCGGCGGGGCCGGCGGGTGCGGCCATGATCCTCTTCCGGCGTCCCGGGAGGCTACCCCCCGGAGCGTCCCCTTCGATCGAGCAGGTGTTCGAGTCCGGGGGTAGTCTGGTCGTATGCACGCACTCCAGGGCTCCCTCTTCGACCAGACCGACGAGATCCGGCTCGGGCCGCTCTCACCGGTACGGAGGACCGTGCTCGGAGCCGGAGCCTGGGTCGACCACCTGCCCGGCTGGCTCACGGGGGCCGACGCCCTGTTCGAACGGCTCGCCGCCGAGGTGCCCTGGCGCGCCGAGCGGCGCCAGATGTACGACCGCGAGGTCGACGTGCCCCGGCTGCTGGCCCACTACCGGGAGGGCGAGCCGCTCCCGCACCCCGCGCTCACCGAGGCCCGCGACGCACTCGGCCGGCACTACGCCGCCGAACTCGGAGAACCCTTCGTCACCGCCGGGCTCTGCCTCTACCGCGACGGCCGCGACAGCGTCGCCTGGCACGGAGACCGCACCGGCCGCTCCTCCACCGAGGACACCATGGTCGCCATCCTCTCGGTCGGCGACCCCCGCGACCTCGTCCTGCGCCCGCGCGACGGCGGCCCCACTCTGCTGCGGCTGCCGCTGGGCCACGGCGACCTCGTCGTGATGGGCGGCTCCTGCCAGCGCACCATGGAACACGCCGTCCCCAAGACGACGCGGGCCGTCGGCCCCCGGATCAGCGTCCAGTTCCGCACCCGCGGCGTAATGTGAGGCCATGCGCAGCGGGAGCCGTCTGAGGGCCTGGTCCTCATCGCTGCCGCCCGCCGCCGGCGGAGCCGTCATGGCCTCCGGGATCCTGTCCGTCGGCCTGGAACTCACCGGCCGCACCCGGCTCTCCCTCGCCGCGTTCGCCCTCGCGGCCGCGCTGTGGCTCGTACTGGCCGCCGACTTCGCCGCCCGGCTCATCGGCGACCGGGGCCGCTTCCGCACCGAGGCGGACACCCCGGCCGCCCTCACCGCCGTCGCCGCGACTGCTGTGCTCGGCGCCCGCGTCTCCCAGCTCGGCCGGCAGCGCGAGGCCGCCGCCCTGCTCGCGCTGGCCGCCCTGCTGTGGCCGGGGCTCCTCACCGCCGTCGTACGGCACTGGCGCCGCCGCATGCCCGGCGCCGCCTTCCTCGTCTGCGTCGCCACCCAGGGCCTCGCCGTCCTCGCCGCCGCCCTGGCCGCCGCCCCGAACCTCCACTGGCTCGCGCCGGCCGCCCTGGCCTGCTTCTGCCTGGGCCTGCTGCTGTACGGCCTCGCCCTGGCCCGGTTCGACTTCCACGAGGTCGTCAGCGGCGCGGGCGACCACTGGGTCGCGGGCGGAGCCCTGTCCATCACCGCCCTCGCCGGGGCGAAACTCACCGCCCTGTCCGCGTGGACCGGCCCGGCGCACACGGCCCTGCGCACCGCCACCCTGACGGCCCTCGCCCTCTCCCTGGGCTGGTACGCCGTCCTCCTCACCGCCGAACTCCGCAGCCTCCGCCCCCGCTACGACATCCGCCGCTGGTCCACCGTCTTCCCCCTCGGCATGACCGCCACCGCCTGTCTCACCGCCGCCCCCGCCACCGGCACCCCCTGGCTGCGGCCCCTCGGCGAGGCCCTGCTGTGGATCGCGGTCGCGGCCTGGGTCCTCACCCTCCTCGCCTTCGCCCTCAGCCGCCGCCCCGGCCGGCGGCCCGCCTGACGGCGTTTCGGCCCGTGGGGCGCCGAGCGGCTGGCTACAGTCCCGCCATGGCCTACACGTTCCAGGTGACCGTCGACTCCACCGACCCCCACCCGCTCGCCGACTGGTGGGCGGACGCCCTGGGCTGGGAGGTCGAGCCCTCGGACGAGAAGTTCATCCGCCACATGATCGAGGCGGGCCACGCCACCGAAGAGGACACCACCACCCACCGCGGCACGCTCGTCTGGAAGGCCGGCGCCGCGATCCGCCACCCCGACGGCCTGGAGCGGGCACCCCGCGTGCTCTTCCAGTTCGTCCTGGAGCCCAAGACCGTCAAGAACCGGGTGCACCTGGACCTCCGCACCGGGGAGGACGACCCCCGGGCCCTGATCGAGCGCCTCGTGGCCAAGGGCGCGACCCTCCTCCACGAGGGCAGCCAGGGCCCCCACCAGTGGACCACGCTCACCGACCCCCAGGGCAACGAACTCTGCGTCTCCCACTGAGCGGCCCCGACGAGCGGGCCAGCCCTTAGGGTGACCACGTGAACGTCATCCTCTACGGCGGAACCGGAATGATCGGGCGCGGCGTACTGCGCGCATGCCTGCGCGACGACTCGGTGAAGAGCGTCCTGTCCGTCGGCCGCACCCCGCTCGGCGTCAGCCACCCCAAACTCCGCGAGCACGTCCGGCCCGACCCCGCCGACCTGACGGAGCTCGCCGGCGAGCTGTCCGGCTACGACGCCTGCTTCTTCTGCCTGGGCGTCTCCTCCGTCGGCATGAAGGAGGCGGCCTACCGCGCCGTCACGCACGACCTCACGCTCGCCGTCGCCCGCCCGCTGGCCGCCGCCAACCCGGCGCTCACCTTCGTCTACGTCTCCGGCCAGGGCACCGACAGCACCGAGCGGGGCCGCTCCATGTGGGCCCGGGTGAAGGGGAAGACGGAGAACGACCTGCTCGCACAGCCCTTCCGCTCCTACATGTTCCGGCCGGGCATCGTCCAGCCCGTCAGCGGCATGCCCTCCAAGACCCGGCTCTACCGGACGGTGTACGCGCTCACCGCGCCGCTCTTCCCGGTCCTGCGCCGGATCGCCCCGAACCAGGTCACCACCACCGAGGCCCTCGGCCGGGCGATGATCGCCGTAGCCACCCCCGGAGCCGAGGTCGCCACCCGGATCCTGCACCCCCGGGACATCAACCGCCTCGGCCTCTGACCAGTCGTAATTGATTACCGGCCCGTCCCTCCCGCACGTGAGAATGAGGCATCTCGAACCGGGAGGAACCCATGAGCCAGGACCACCTGACTCTGCACGGCCTGCTGCCCGCGCAGGAGTTGGCGCAGGCCATCGACGCCGGGCACGTGACCCGCAAGCAGCACCCCGAACTGCCCCTGTCCCTGTACACGTACACGCGCGCCGCGCAGTACGAGCAGATATGGAACAGGGTCACCACGCGCTGCCGCGGTCTCGTCGCTGACGACGAGACCGGAGAGGTCGTCGCGCTGCCCCTGCCGAAGTTCTTCAACGTCGGCGAGCACGCCTCCGGCCGCCCCTACGCGCCCGCCCTGCCCGACGAGACGTTCGAGGTGTACGACAAGGTCGACGGCAGCCTCGCCGTGGTCTTCCACTACGCGGACCACTGGCGCGCCGCCTCCAGGGGCTCCTTCACCAGCGCCCAGGCCTGCTGGGCGCAGCGCCGCCTCGACACCCGCGACACCACGGCCCTCGTGCCCGGCGTCACCTACCTCGCGGAGATCCTGTACCCGCAGAACCGGATCGTGGTCGACTACGGCGACCGCCGGGACCTCGTCCTGCTCGCCGCGTTCCGCCTGGACGGCACCGAGGTGCCGCTCGCCGAGGCCGCCGGCCACTGGCAGGGAATCGGCTCCGTCGTCAAGGTGTGGCCCGCCATGCCGCTCGCCGAACTGCTCGCCCTCGCCGACTCCAGCACCCTTCCCGGCGGCGGGCCCGCGACCGGCACCGACGCCGAGGGCTTCGTGCTGCGCTTCGCCTCCGGCCTGCGCGCGAAGGCCAAGCTCTCGGAGTACGTACGCCTCCACAAGCTGCTGACCGGCGTCACCGAGCGGGACATCTGGCGCAGCCACGGCATCCAGCGCTTCGCCGGGGCGTCCGTCAAGCTCCTGGCCCAGGGCCTCGGCTGCTCGGTCGCCGAGCTCGAGGGCATCCGCTCCAAGGGCGGGCGCCCGCTGGACGAGCTGCTGGAGCAGGTGCCCGACGAGTTCGACACCTGGGTGCGCGAGGTGATCGCGGACCTGGAGGAGGCGTTCGCCCGCCACGAGCACGCCATCGACGAGGCCTTCGACTCGCTGGCGCACCTGACCGGCGACCGTGCTGCCTTCGCCCGCGCCGCCAAGGAGATCCCCGACGGCCGGATCCGCTCGGCCATGTTCACCCGCCTGGAGGGCCGCGGCACCGAGCTGGGCTCCTGGCGGGCCGTACGGCCGGAGGCCGCCGACCCCTACACCACCGACGAGGAGAACTGAACGTGTCCGAAGAGCCCGAACTCCCCGTGGTCCACGTCATGACGGGGTTGCCGGCCTCGGGCAAGACGACCGCCGCCCGCGCCCTGCAGGCCGAGGCCGCCGGACGCATGCGCCGGGTCAACCTCGACGACCTGCGGGCCATGCTCGACGTGCCCGACCCCGACCGGGGCCGTTCCCACCGGCACGAGCAGACCGTGCTGGCCGTGCAGGACGCGGCGGTCCGCGCGGCCGTCGACGACGGCTTCGACGTGGTCGTCGACAACACCCACCTCACCTCGCACGTCCCCAAGCGCCTCAAGGCGGCGGTCGCCGGCCGCGCCACCTTCGTCGTGCACGACTTCACCGGGGTGCCCGTCGAGGAGTGCCTGCGCCGTGACGCCGCACGGGAGCGGCCGGTCGGCGAGGAGATCATCCGGATACTCGCCGACAAGCACACCAAGGCGAAGAAGGGCGGCTGGCGGCTCACCGCGGAGTGGCTGAACGACCAGCCGCCCGTCCGCCCCTACGTGGCCGACCCGGCCCTGCCGCCCGCCGTGATGTGCGACATCGACGGCACGCTGGCCCTCACCGGGGACCGCGGCCCGTACGACTTCTCGCGCTGCGAACTCGACCTGCCGAACGCACCCGTGCGCCACGCGCTCGACGCCTTCCGGCGCGCCGACGGGGACACGATCGTGCTGCTGTCCGGGCGCAGCGAGGAGCACCGGCAGCAGACGGAGTCCTGGCTGCGGCGCCACGAGGTGCCGTACGACGAACTGTGGATGCGGGCCGCGGGCGACACCCGCCGCGACGACGTGGTCAAGGCGGAGCTCTTCGACGCTCACGTACGCGACCGCTACGCCGTGCGGGTGTCGCTCGACGACCGGGACCGGGTGGTCGCCGTCTGGCGCCGGATGGGCCTGCCGACCTGGCAGGTCAACTACGGCGACTTCTGACACGCCGCCGGGCGTACGGGAGCCGGGGCGCGCGGCCCCGTCCCGTACGCCCGGCGGGGCGGCCCCGGCAGGGTCAGGGACGGCACCAACTCACCGGGGTGATGTCCTTGACGTAGCGGGCGGAGACCCACGCGCGCTCGCGGTCGTACGCCTTGTCGTCGACGCGGTCCTCGCCGTCCACGGCCGTGCGGTCGCGCTTGCGCTCCAGCAGGTACCAGAGGTCGTTGCCGTCGACCCTCTCGCCGTGCTTCTTGCACACGATCGACAGCTTCTGGCGCGGGTGCACCTTGCCCAGGGCCTTCGAGCGGGTGGTGGGCTTGCTGCGGGTCTTCAGCGGGCCCTGCGAGACGACCCTGCCCAGGGCGTACTTGGGCTTGGGGTACGTGACGGCCCCGTCATCGCCGGACTGCTCTTCCTCGTGCTCCTCGTAGCCGGGGTCGTACTCGTCGTACTCGTCGTAGCGGGGGTCGTCGTCGAGGACCTTCTGCGCGCGCGGTCCGTCGGCCACCGGACCGCCGTCCGCGACGGCGACGCCCGCGCCGAACAGGCCGAGCACCATGCTGCCGGCGGCAAGAGCGAGGATGGTCCTGGTGGGCTTCAGCATGAGCCGCTCCTCCACGAAGGCTTCCGCCCGGCCGCCGGGCGCGGCTGGGGGTGGCGGCCCGCGGGCCGCCACAGACGACTATGACGACGGGCCGGGGCGCGTCCGGGCCGACGCACCGGCCATTAGCCCGATATGCGCAATATCGCCAAAGTGGCGCCGGTCGTGCGCACGTCCTGCGGATGCGGCGGGCCGCCCCCGGCAGCAGAGTGTGCCCATGGGTATCGAAGACTACGGCGGCGGCCCCGGCGCCCAGCAGACCGGCGTCCTGGTCGTGACCACCAACGACGTCCCGGGCTACCGCGTCGAGCGGGTCATCGGGGAGGTGTTCGGGCTCACCGTGCGCTCCCGGCACCTCGGCAGCCAGATCGGCGCCGGCCTGAAGTCCATGATCGGGGGCGAGTTGAAGGGCCTCACCAAGACCCTCGTGCAGACCCGCAACCAGGCCATGGACCGGCTGATCGAACAGGCGAAGGCGCGCGGCGCCAACGCGGTGCTGATGACGCGCTACGACGTCACCGACGCCGCCGACGTCGGGACCGAGGTCTGCGCCTACGGCACGGCCGTGGTGCTGGTGCCCTCCGGGACCTGATCCGTACGTCCGGTACGGCCCTTCCACGGGCGCCCGGGTGCGCAAGTGCGGCGGCCCGCCAGGGTGGACCGCACGAGCCGGCTCACGAGCCCGAGGGCTCCCCGCCTCCCCGCAGCCCCAGCGCCAGCCCGGCGATCACCACCGCCAGGCCCAGCCACACCACCGGGCCCGGCGTCCCGCCGCCCGACAGCACCCCGGCGCCGGCCGCCGCGAGCGGGGCGACCCCGGTCAGCAGCCCCGCCCGGCCGGAACCCACGGCGGCCACCGTGCGGTACCAGAGCAGGAACGCCACCGCCGTCACCAGCACCGCGAGGTACCCGACGGCCGCCCACTGACCGGCGGTCAGCTCCGCCAGCGCGGTCGGGCGTTCCGTGCACGCCGACAGCACCGCCAGCATCACCGCCCCCATCCACACCGCGTGTACGGAGACCCCCCACGCGCCGTGCCGCCCCAGAACCGGCACCGCGAGCAGGGTGAACGCCGCCTCGCAGGCCAGCGCCAGGGCCGCCCAGCCCACCCCCGCCGCATCGGTCCGCCCGGTCCCCTCGACCAGCACCGCCCCCGCGACCACCACGGCCGCCGCCAGCAGTACCCGGCGGCTGGGCCGGCGCCGCTCCAGCAGCGGGCCGACGAGCCCGAGCAGTACCGGTACGGAGGCCACGGCGACGGCGATGACGGCCGGCTCGGCGTGCGCGACGCCCCGGACGACGGCCACGTTGAACAGCACCAGCCCGCCGGCCGCGATCCCGGCCAGCCACAGCCACTCCCGCCCCCTGGGCCGCGACAGCGGGACCCGGGCGGCGCGGGCGAGGACGACCAGGATCACGGCGGCGACCACGTAGCGGACCGCCTGGGAGGCGAACAGCGGAGCGTCGACCAGGGCGCGGGAGACACCGACGCTGCCGCCGACCAGCGCCATCCCGGCGATCCCGGGAGCCAGGTCCCGCAGGGCGGTGGAGCGCCCGGGGGAAACGGGGACGGCAGGGGCGGAGGGGGCAGCGGAAGCCGAGGGCGAGGGCGAGGACGAGGTCGAGGACGAAGCGCAAGTGCTCATGCGGTCCAGCCTGAAGGCACAATGGTCCGGTGAGCAGGTCCAATGAAGGCACCCCCAAGGGGTCCATAACGGGCTCCGACTTCCTCCAGCTCGACATCGGCCAGGCCCCGCCCGGCAACCGCACCGAGTGGCTCGCCGGCCGGCTGCGCGCCGCCATCGCCGACGGCACCCTCCCCGTCGGCAGCAGGCTCCCCGCCAGCCGGGTGCTCGCCGCCGAGCTGCGCGTCTCCCGCGGACTGGTGACCGAGGCCTACCAGCGGCTCGCCGAGACCGGCCAGGTGGCGGGCCGGGGCCGGGCCGGGACCGTGGTCGTCGCCGCCCCGCCGCCCCCGCCGTCCGGGCCCGCGGCCGCCGTACCGCGCGGGGGGCCGGTGGACGCGCTGCGCGCCGCGCCCTGCCGGATCGACCTCTCGCCCGGGGTGCCCGACCTGACCGCCTTCCCGCGCGCCGCCTGGCTGCGGGCCGAACGCCGGGTGCTCGCCGCCCTCACCGCGGCCGACTTCGGCTACGGCAACCCGCAGGGCGCGCCCGCCCTGCGGGAGGCGGTCGCCGGCTGGCTGGCCCGCAACCGGGGCATCCGGGCGGATCCCGCCGAGGTCGTCGTGGTCGCCGGGGTCGCGCAGGCCCTCGGGCTGCTCGCGCAGGTCCTGCCCGGGGCGGGGGTGCGCCGGGTGGCGGTGGAGGACCCCGGTTCGCTGGGGGCGCGCCGGCAGCTGGAGCACGGCGGGCTGGACGTGGTGGGCGTACCCGTGGACGGGGCCGGTCTGGACGTGGCCGCGCTGCGGGCGAGCGGGGCGCAGGCGGTGCTGATGACCCCGGCGCACCAGTTCCCGACCGGGGTCGTCCTCGACGGGGAGCGCCGCCGGTCCCTGCTGGACTGGGCCGCCGCCGGGGGACTGGTCCTGGAGGACGACTACGACGCCGAGCACCGCTACGACCGCGCACCCGTCCCCGCCCTGCGGGCCCTGGCGCCCGAGGGGGTCTGCTACGCGGGAAGCGTGTCCAAGCTCCTCGCCCCGGCCCTGCGGCTGGGCTGGCTGCTGGTCCCGCGGCGCCTGCTGGACCCCGTCGTGGAGGCCAAGAGCTACGCCGACCTCGGCAACCCCGTCCTCGCACAGCTCGTCCTCGCCCGGCTGATGGACTCGGGCGAACTGGAGGCCCACCTGCGCTTCGTACGCCGCCGCCACCGCCGCCGCCGGGACGCGATGCTGCGGGCCGTCGCCGAGCGGCTGCCCGGGGCCCGGGTGCACGGCGCCGCGGCGGGGCTGCACCTGATGGTCACCTTCGACGGCGCGTCCTTCTCCGACACCGCCGTGGCGGAGGCGGCCCTGGCCCTCGGCGTCAAGGCGCACCCGCTGTCCTGGCACCGGCTGCGGCCCGGCCCGCCGGGCCTCGTCCTGGGGTACGCGGCCGGGCCGGCCGGTGAGATCGAGGAGGGCGTCGCCGTCCTGGGCCGGGCCCTGCGCGCGTGCGTACGTACGTGATCAACGGCATTGACAACCGCCGTCCCGCTCGCGTGTAATGACGGACGGTGTCGCGTGACTCCGGCCAAAGAGCAGTGGGCCGGCCGGTGATCGGGCGAACACCCTTGATGCAGGGACCCGCCATGAGCCAATACTCCGCGCCCCGCAGTTGACGTAGAGCAGCCGTACCCACGGCTCCCGCGTCGCGGTCCGGCCTCCGAGCCGGGACCGCCTTTCCTTCCTTTCACGACCGCGTACGCGCGTACGTCCGTACGCCTGGTCCCGCACGCCCCGCTCCGGCAACTCCCGCTCCACGGCGGCCCGCCGGGGGACCGGTGGCGCGCCGGACAGGCACGCCCAGAGAGAGAAACGCCCTGTGCCCACGCCCGCCCATGACTTCAACCGGTCCGTCATCGAGGAGTTCCGCGCCAACCGCGGCAAGGTCGGCGGCCCCTTCGAAGGCGAGGACCTGCTCCTCCTCACCACCACTGGCGCCCGGTCGGGAGCCGGACACACCACCCCGCTCGGCTACGTCCGCCACGACGGCGCCCTGCTGATCGTCGGCTCCAACCTCGGCGCCGACCGCCACCCGGCCTGGTACCACAACCTCCTGGCCCACCCGCAGGTGACGGTGGAGCTCGGCGGCGACACCTTCGAGGCCCTCGCGATACCGGCCGAAGGGGCCCGGCGCGCGGAGCTCTTCGAAGCCGTCGTGCGCGCCGCCCCCGGATACGCCGACTACCAGGCCCGCACCACCCGCCCGCTCCCCGTCGTCCGTCTGGAGCCCGACGAGCCCGCCGAGCCCGACGGCCGGCAGGCGTCCGGCGGGGTCACCACCCTGGCGGGCAAGCTCCTGGAGGTCCACACCTGGCTGCGGGACCAGCTGCGTCACGTCGGCGCCGAAACGGAGGCCCACTTCGCCGCCCGCGCCGCCCACACCGGGCCGGGCGGACCGCCGGCGCCGGGGCTCGGACTGCAGATCCGCCAGCGCTGCCTGGCCTTCTGCCAGGGCCTGGAGTTCCACCACACCAGCGAGGACGCCCACCTGTTCCCCGGGATCGCCGCCCATCATCCGCACCTGGCGCCCACCTTCGAGCGGCTGCGCGAGGAACACCGCACGGTCGCCCGGATCCAGACCGAACTGGCCTCGCTGCTGGGCGAGGTGGCCATCACCGAACCGGAGCGGTTCCGTGCCGGACTGGCGCGGATGACGGCGGAGCTGACGGCCCATCTCGAGTTCGAGGAGGAGGTGCTGTTGCCGCTGCTGGAGGAGGTTCCCTGGCCGCCGCCCCGCCCCTGAACCGCGGCCGGCGGGACGGCGGGACGGCGCGCGAAGTTTTTTCCGTGACAGCGGCAACCGATCGGGCACTCGCGCGTCGTGCGGGGGTGAAGGGCGGATTTCCCGCCCCGCACCCGACCGTGGAGAGCCACTGTGAAGAACCTGAAGCGCGTTGTACCCGTCACCGCCCGCCGGGCGGCCGTCGCGGCCGCCGCCGCCGGGGCGGTCATCGCCCTCGCCGGGCCGGCCTCCGCCGCGCAGGGACCCTCCGCCTCGCCGACGACCGCCCCGGCGCCGAGCGTCTCCCCGACGCTGCCGGCCGGGGGCGAGCCCACCGCGGTCCCCTCGCGGCCGGCCGGCGGCGTCCAGCCCACCGCCGTGCCCTCGCGGCCGGCGGGCGGCGGCAGCGGCAAGCCGAGCCCCGTCCCGGCCCCGCCGGGCGGTGCGACGCCCACCCCGGTCCCCTCGGTCCCGGCCGGCGGCGCCCAGCCCTCCACCGTGCCCTCCGCGTCGGCCGCCTCCGGTGAAGGGGCCGAGCTGGCGCATACTGGCTCCTCGGCGACCACCGTCGCCCTCGGGGCCGGAGCGGCCGCACTCGTCGCCGCCGGCGGCGGTGCCCTGTTCGCCGTGCGGCGCCGCGCCGGCAACTGAGGACACCCGTGCTCGAACTCGCGACCACCGCCAGCCCCCTCACGCCCGGCTCCGCCCGGGTGTGGCGGGGCTTGTGGTGGTGGCTCACCCGCCGCGAGCCCTCCGCCCCGCCGGCGGCCGGCCGCCGCACCCGCGCGACCGGCGGCCACGCGTACGCGTACCCGCACGACGACGCGTACCGCACCGGCGGCCACGGCGCGGAGCGGCCCCCGCGCCCGCCGACCGTCAGCGAGCTCTACCACGCCCACCGGCTGGGCATGGTCCGCCTCGCCGTGCTCCTCGTCGACGACCTGGGCACCGCCGAGGACGTGGTGCAGGACGCCTTCACCGCCCTCTACCGCCGCCACGGGGAGCAGATCTCGGAGGTGGACAACGCGCTGGGCTACCTGCGCACCTCCGTGGTGAACGCCTCGCGGTCCGTGCTGCGCCGCCGGCGCACCGCCCGCGCCTGGATCCCGCCGGTCACCGCCGACGTCCCCTCCGCCGAGGCCTCCGTGGTCCTCGGGGAGGCGCACCGGGAGGTGCTGGCGGCACTGGGCGAGCTGACCCCGCGACGCCGCCAGGTGCTGGTCCTGCGGTACTGGGCGGACATGAGCGAGGCGGAGATCGCCGAGACGCTGGGCATCAGCCGGGGCGCGGTGAAGTCGAACGCCAGCCGCGCCCTGGACGCGCTGGAACGGATTCTGGAGGGACGGGTATGACCGGTTCTACGGGTACCGCGCCCGACGGCGAACGCCCCGTGGAGCGCCGGCTGCGCCACGCCCTGGAAGCCCGCGCGGAGGAGGTGACGGTCCGCTCGCTGCGGCCCGCCGAACCGCCCGGTCCGCACGGGCGGCGGCTGTCCCCGCGCGCGCTCCGGCTGCGGCGCGGGGGGTGGACCGTCGCGGGCCTGACCGGCCTGGCGGCGGCCGCGCTGGCCGGCTACCTCGTGCTCGGCGGGCCTGACCAGCGGCCGGCCCGGCCGGAGCCGCCCGCCGCACCGCCCGAGCTCGGCCCGACCGCGCCCACGGGTACGGACCGGCCGAGCGTGTCACCGTCGGCCCCGGTCCCGCCGGCCCTGCCGACCGTGTCGGCGGGGCCGAGCACCGGGGCGGCCGTTCCCACCCCGGCCCCGTCGGCGACCCCGGAGCGGCCGCCGCGCTCGGCGTCGCCGACGGCCCCGCGGGTTCCTTCCGGCGCCCCGGCCACGACGGCTCCGGCGGGCGGGGCCGGCGGTCCGCAGGCCACTCCCAGCCCTTCGAGGTCGGGGGGCTAGGAACCGCCGGCCGAGACGTGTCCGCCCCCTACCCGGGGGTGTTCTCCACCGCTGCCACCAGAGGGGCCAGCTCCGGGTTGAGCGCGGCCTCGTCCAGGGCCTCGCGCAGGGCGGCGGCGTTCGTCGGGCGGGCCTGGTCCAGGAGGGCCAGGCCCGCCTCGCTGACGTCGGTGTAGATGCCCCGGCGGTCGGTGTCGCAGATGTAGCGGCTCAGCAGCCCCCGGTCCTCCAGCCTGCTGACGAGCCGGGTCGTCGCGCTCTGGCTGAGCACCACCGAGTCCGCGACCTGGTGCATGCGCAGGTGTCCGCCGGGGCCGCCGTGCTGCCGGCTGAGCACGTCCAGCAGCGAGTACTCGCGCACGCTCAGGCCGTGGCCGGCCTGGAGGGCGCGCTCGATGTGCGCCTCGATCCGGCCGTGGAGGAGGGAGAGGGCGCACCAGCCCTGGGCGAGGCGGGTCAGTGCGCTGTCCGTGGCCGTCATGGGGGCTCCTCCGCCGTCGTGTCCCTGCCGCGCGAACCTGCGGCCTTCCGTTTCCCTGGGTCCAGGATAGGTCACGGGCGCAATAGCCCGCGCTTGCAAATATCCCGCGTCTGCAATTAATGTGGACGAGTGTTACCGGCGGGCGCACACGTGCCGGCCCTCGCTTCCCCCACACCCAGAACCCTGAAGGGCAGCCCCGTCATGCCTCTCGCGCTCCTCGCCCTCGCCATCGGAGCCTTCGGGATCGGCACCACCGAGTTCGTGATCATGGGCCTTCTCCCCGAGGTCGCGGCCGGTTACGGCGTCTCGATCCCCACCGCCGGCCTCCTCGTCACCGGCTACGCCCTCGGCGTGGTCCTCGGCGCCCCGGTGATGACCGTCCTCGGCACCCGCGTCCCCCGCAAGCGCATGCTGATGCTGCTCATGGGCCTCTTCATCGCGGGCAACCTGCTCTCCGCCCTCGCCCCCGCCTTCGGCCTGATGCTGGCCGGACGCGTCGTAGCCTCCCTCGCCCACGGAGCCTTCTTCGGCATCGGCTCGGTGGTCGCCGCGGGTCTCGTGGCACCCGAGAAGAAGGCCGGCGCCATCGCCATGATGTTCACCGGCCTGACCGTGGCCAACGTGGTCGGCGTCCCCCTCGGCACCCTCGTCGGCCAGCACCTCGGCTGGCGCGTCACCTTCCTGGCCGTCGCCGCCCTCGGCGTGCTCGGCCTGCTCGGCATCGCGCGGCTGGTCCCCGACCTGCCCCGACCCGAGGGCGTGCGGGTCCGCCACGAGCTGGCCGCCTTCCGCAACGTCCAGGTGCTGCTCGCCATGGCGATGACCGTCCTCGGCTTCGGCGGGGTCTTCGCCGCGATCACCTACATCACCCCGATGCTGACCCATGCCGCCGGCTTCGCCGCCACCTCCGTCACCTGGCTGCTCGTCCTCTTCGGGCTCGGCATGGTCACGGGCAACCTCGTCGGCGGCCGCTACGCCGACCGCGCGCTCATGCCGATGCTGTACGTGTCCCTGGGCGCGCTGGCCGTCGTACTGGCCCTCTTCACCCTCACCGCCCACGACAAGGCGGGAGCCGCCGTCACGGTCTTCCTCATCGGCGTCCTCGGCTTCGCGACCGTGCCGCCGCTGCAGAAGCGGGTCCTCGACCAGGCAGCCGGCGCCCCCACGCTGGCGTCCGCCGTCAACATCGGCGCCTTCAACCTCGGCAACGCCCTCGCGGCCTGGCTCGGCGGGCTCGTCCTCTCCGCCGGGCTCGGCTGGACCGCCCCGAACTGGGTCGGCGCCGCCCTCGCCGCCTCCGCGCTCGTCCTCGCCCTCCTCTCCGGAGCGCTCGAGCGCCGTACGGACCGCCGCGCGGCGGGCGGGAGCCGGGTCATCGCCTCCGGAGCCACCGCGGCCGCCCCCACCCCCGTCCACCACTGACACCCCCGGCCACCCCACCCCACCCCGACGGTCATCCCCGCCCCGGGTCGCGCGAACGCGTCCCCCGTGCCAGGTTGGTACGGGGGACACGGGTACACGGGTACACGGGTAGACACGATGAGGCAGACGACCGGACGGTTCCGCAGAGGTCGGGCCATCGCGACGGCAGCGGCCGCCACGCTGGTCGCCTTCGCCGTACCCGCCTGTACCGCCGGAGCCGAGGGCACCCGTGCCACCCCCGGCGCGGCCTCCCCGGCCCCCGTGCCGACCGCCGCCTCCACGACGCCCACCGGGCCGCCCGCGACCGCGTACGCCCTCTCCACCGCCCCGCGCACCGTGCCCTCCGTACGCGAACACGTGCCCGCCCGGGGCCCCGGCTGGAAGCCCGCCCCCGGCGCCCGCGTCCTCGTCGCACCCGCCGACAGGACCGCCCTGGCCGACGAGGGCAGGCTGCTCGCCGGCGAACTGCGCCTCGGGTACGCCGAATCGGACCAGCCGAAACCGGGTGACGTCCACCTCGCCCTCGCCGCCAAGGGATCCGGCCCGGCGGAGTCGTACGAACTCACCGTCCAGGGCGGCCGGGTCAGCATCACCGGCCCCGACGAGGCGGGCGTCTTCTACGGCACCCGGACCCTCAAACAGGAGATACGCGGGGCCGGTTCGGCCCCCGAGGGCAAGGTGGAGGACGCTCCGGCCAAGTCCCAGCGCGGCCTCAACCTCGACATCGCCCGCAAGCACTTCACCGCCGAGTGGATAGAGGGCCGGCTGCGCGAGATGGCCGACCTCAAACTCAACCAGCTCGGCCTGCACTTCTCCGACGACCAGGCCTTCCGGATCGAGTCCGACACCCACCCCGAGATCGTCTCGACCCCGCACCTGACCAAGGCCGAGGTACGCCGGATCAACGCGCTCGCCGCCCGGCTGCACATCGCGGTCGTCCCCGAGATCGACTCGCCCGGACACCTCGGGGCCGTGCTCCGCGTCCACCCGGAGCTGCAACTGCGCGACGCGGCGGGCCGGGCCGTCAAGGGCGCCGTGGACATATCCAACCCGGCGTCCGCCCGGCTCGTGGACGAGCTGCTGCGCGAGTTCCTGCCGCTGTTCCCGGCCGGCGCCTGGCACCTGGGCGCCGACGAGTACCAGGCACTGGTGGTCCGCGACCCCCAGGCCTCCTTCCCCGGACTCGCGAGCGCCGCGCGGGCCCGCTACGGGCCGTCCGCCCGGGTGCAGGACCTGGCGGCGGGCTGGCTGAACGACCGGGCGGACGTGGTGAGGCCGTCGGGCAAGGCCCTCAAGGCGTGGAACGACGGTTTCTTCCGCGGCGGAGTCGCCCGGCCCGCGCCGGACATCCAGGCCGAGTACTGGACGGGCAAGGAACTCGGCGCCCGGCCGCCGCTGGAGTACCTGGACGCGGGCCGCAAGGTGGTCAACCTCAACGACGAGTACCTGTACTACGTGCTCGGCGAGCCCAACCAGTTCACGTACCCCACCGGCAAGCGGATCTACGAGCAGTGGACCCCGCTCGTCCTGCGCGGCACCACCGCCGTCCCCGCACGCTACGACGCGCAGGTCCTCGGTGCCCGCCTCGCCGTCTGGTGCGACCTGGCCGCCTCGCAGACCCCGGCCCAGGTGGCCGCGGGCATCCGGCTGCCGCTGGCCGCGCTCTCCCAGAAGGTGTGGGACCCGCGCCCGCCGCAGGCGTCCTGGGCCGACTTCCGGTCCCTCGCCGGCCGCCTCGGGCCCTGAGGCAGGGGAGACGCCGGCGCCGGGGAACGGCGGGCGGGGTCCGCGACCCGCTACCAGATGGAGTTGACCCACTCCGGGTGGTCGATGAACGGGTTGCGGTTGTGCTGGTAGGTGTCGTAGATCACCTGGTTGCGCCGCTGCTCGAAGGCGTCCGGCGGGTCCATCTGGTTCCACTGCTTGAGCAGGCTGATCCTGCCGAAGAGCGGCGCCGTCCCGTTGTTGACCCGGTCGTTCATCTCCAGGTCGGCGAAGCCGTCCCCGCCGTCGTAGCGCACCGCCATGTACAGCAGCATCCGCGCGACATCGCCCTTGACCGCGTTCCGCGGCTCGAAGGAGTCGGCGTCGGTGTAGCTGCCGGGAGCCTCGGACACGGGGCTGCCGCCCATGTCGAAGTCCTTGTTGCCGCGGGTGCTGTTGACGGTGACGTCCTCGGGCCGCAGGTGGTGCAGGTCGGTGCCCGGGCCGGTGACGGTGCCGAAGTCGCCGTGGCTCTTGGCCCAGACGTGCTCGCGGTTCCAGTCGTTGACGCCGCCGCCGTTGGTGGACTTGGACTGGGAGCGGCCCGAGTAGACCAGGATGACGTTGTTGGGGTTCGCGGGGTCCTGGTCGGTGACCTTCAGCGCGTTCCACACGCCGTCGTAGCTGACCCTGGACTGGGCCTTGATGATGCCGTGCAGCGCGGACTTCAGCGCGGCGCCGGTCTTGCCCTCGGCGGCCGCGTAGTACGCGTCCACGCTGGTCGTGGCGGCCTGGGGAGCGGCCTCGGCGACATCGGCGGTCGTGCGCTGCTGGCCGGCGCTGGCGCTGGCCGGTATGAGGAGCAGCGCGGCCGCGGCGAGCCCGGCGGCCCATGGGGCGGTACGGGAGATCTTCATGACGTGGGGGATACCTCTCCACAAGCACCGTCCCCGCCATGGCAGTTGGCGGGGTATCAAGTGGCAGAGCGAGGATCATATTGTCATGTGCCCATCAGGTAAAAACCACATGTCGGCCGCGTGGACCTTGGGGTTTGTCCGCTGCCGGGCACGGGCACGGTAGCGGATGCCCACGGCGGCCCGACGCGGCCGCCGACAGCTCTCACCGGAGTGGCCCATGACAGTGAAGATCCTCATCGTGACCGGCGACGCGGCGGAGTCCCTGGAGGTGCTCTACCCGTACCAGCGCCTGCGGGAGGAGGGCTACGAGGTGCACGTCGCGGCGCCCTCCCGCAAGAAGCTGCGCTTCGTGGTGCACGACTTCGAGGAGGGCTTCGACACCTACACGGAGAAGCCCGGCTACACCTGGCCCGCCGACATCGCCTTCGCGGACGTGGATCCCGGTGAGTACGCGGCCGTCGTCGTCCCGGGAGGACGGGCGCCGGAGTACCTGCGCAACGACCCGGAGGTACGGCGGATCCTGGCCGCCTTCGCCGGGGACGACAAGCCGATCGCGCAGATCTGCCACGGCCCGCTGATCACCGCCGCGAGCGGCGCCCTGGACGGCCGGCAGGTGACGGCCTATCCGGCGCTGGAGCCCGACATGCGGGCGGCCGGGGCCGCGTTCCGGGACTCCGAGGCCGTGGTCGACGGCACCCTCGTCTCGGCCCGGGCCTGGCCCGACCACCCCGCCTGGATGCGGGAGTTCCTGACCGTACTGCGCGGCAAGGCGCCGCTCGCGTAGCGGCAGGAGCGGGAAGCCGGGGCGGGGGCCGGGCGCCGGGGCGGGACCGGACGGGAACCCCGCCCCGGGGTCCGTCAGTTCCCGGTGGTGACCTGGGGCGCCGGCTCGTACTTGTAGTTCGCCGGACCGAAGTTCTTCTTCACGGCGGCTTCCCAGGAGCCGTCGGAGACCATCTTGGTGAGCGCGAGGTTGATCTTGCGCTGGAGGTCGTTGTCGCCCTTCTTGAGGCCGATGCCGTAGTTCTCGTTGCTCAGGTTCAGCCCGAGCAGCTTGAACTTGCCCGCGTTGCCCTTCCGCGCCGCGTACCCGGCCAGGATGGAGTTGTCGGTGGTCATCGCGTCGACCAGGTTGTCCTGGAGGGCGACGAGGCACTCCGAGTAGCCGCCGAGCTCCAGGACGCTCGCCTTCGGGGCGAGGGTCTTGCGGACGTTCTCCGCGGAGGTGGAACCGCTCACCGAGCACAGCCGCTTGGTGTTGAGGTCCTCGGGCTTGGTGATGGAGTTGTCGTCGGCGCGGACCATCAGGTCCTGGTGGGCGACGAAGTACGGCCCGGCGAACTCGACCTTCTCGCGGCGCTTGTCGTTGATCGTGTAGCTCGCGGCGACGAACTTGACCTCGTTGTACTGGATCAGCAGTTCCCGGTCCGAGCTGTACACCTGCTTGAATTCGATCTCGTTGGCCTTGTAGCCGAGTTCCTTGGCGATGTACGTGGCCACGTCGACGTCGAAACCGGTGAAGGTGCCGTCGCTCTCGCGCAGCCCGATGCCGGGCTGGTCGAACTTGATGCCGATGGAGATGGGCTCCTTCGGGGCTTCACCACCACAGCCGGAGGCGGTGACGGCGAGGACGATCACCGTGGCGACCGCACCGGCCTTGGGAACCTTCATGCTGAACTCTTTTCCTCGGGAACGCGGAATCCCGGGGGACGTCGCGGGAACGGGGGCAGACGTGCGGAACCGCGGGGGCGCGAGGGCACGTGTATGAGGAAGCTAGGAAGGTGACGGCCGTACCGTCACTACTTCTGAGGAAAACTTGAGCATAACGATCCGGTTCAGCCGTGGATCTTCCCGCGGCTCCGGTGAGTGGCGGGAGAAGGAGCTGTCCGGGGTGGCGAACGAGGAAATGGGCGCGGCGAGGGTCGAGGGCAATACGCTCCTGCTGGGCGAAGCGGTACGGATCAGGTTCATCCGGACATTGCGCCTGCCCGAGTCGGGCACGCACGCGCTCCCGCCGGGGCTGGGGGAGTTCCCGCTGCGCAGGGTCGAGGACTATCCGGACACCGTGCCGCCGGAATGGCGCGCCAAGGGCGGCGTGATGCTGCCGGTGTACCTGCGCGAGGCGATGTGGCTCAGCTTCGGAGGGTCGCGGGAGCCCGCCGCGCTCCAGGTCGGCGTCGGCAAGGTGTGCGCCGTCTCGGGCAGGCGGTGGACCGGCCGGCTGGAGCGGGGGCCGCAGAACTACGTGGTGCTGCCCCGCCAGCCCTGGCTCGACGGAATCAACTCCGGTGACGGGACGGTGCGCCAGTTCGTCGCCGTGCCGCTCGGCCTCGGCGCCACGGTCGAGGGGCAGGTCACCGGCGAGGAGGTGACCGGCGGGGTGCAGCTCCAGGCGTTCCCGCTCGGCGCCGAGGCCCTCGCCGCCTGGCGCGAGGAGCGGCGCGCGAGCCTGCGGAGCGCCCGTCCGGTCGGCGGCGGTTACGGCGCGGCCCCGGGCGGGCCCCCCATGCCGGCCATGCCGATGGCGGCGCCCGCTCCGGGCGCCGCCCCCGCGCACCCGGCCGGGCGTCCGGCACCGGCCCCCGCCATGGGACTCGGCGTGGGCGGTGCGATGCGCCAGGAGGTCTACAAGGACGACCGCGAGCTGTCGGCGTGGGCGGACCGGCCCGCCGCGCGGGTCTTCGTCCACCTCGTGACCCCGCCCGAATGGCGCCGCATCACGGGCGAGGACGCACCGCCCTCACCCGTGGACCGCGCCGCCTACACCCGGGCAGGACTGCCCTGGTACGACTACTACGACGAGACCGGCACCGACCTCCCGGCCGCCGGCCCCCTCGCCGAGGTCAAGCCCGTCGGCGACTGGCTCGGCGACGACCACGCACCCTGGACGCCGCCGGCGCCCGGCCAGGTCCTGCCGCTCGGCAACGCCCCGCGCCCCGGAAAGCCGGTCCAGGACGGCGACTGGTAGCCGGGCCGACGCTCCCTGGGCCGTCGCCTGGGCCGGCGGCGCGGTGGACTACCCGTACCGGCGGCCCCCGCGCCGCACCCCTGGCCGGGGGAGTCCCCGTCCCGCCGGCTGATCGCCGTGCTGATCGGGGCGGACGCGCCGCGGCCGCCGGCCTGAGGGGAGGCCGTACACGTCGATCCGGCCGCCTGACCGGGCGGCCGGGCGGCGGGGGAACTGGCCGGTTGTTTACGGTCGTTCAGACGGTGATCACCGCGGCGTGGCAGCATGGCTCCGGACATCACGGCCAAAGCGGCCAAGCTGAGGGGGAGTTCGGTGAGCGGAGTACGCAAGAGCCTGGGCAAGGTGGAGATCGCGCTGCGCTGGGACCCCAGTCCGGCGGGCGCGCCCGCGAACGACCTGGACATCGTCGCCGCCGTCTACGGCACCTCGGAGCCGTACGGGGAGCCCGTCTACCTCGTCCACTTCGGCAGCCGTTCCCCCGACGGCACCATCACCCTGGGCCGGGACAGCCGTACCGGGCAGGGCTTCGGTTTCGACGAGGTGATGACCCTCGAACTGGACCGGCTGGCGCCGGAGCTGGGCCGGGTGGTGGTCGGCGTGGTGATCCAGGACGCGGGACCCGCCGGGGTGCCGGAGCGCAAGACCTTCGCCGCCGTCGGCGGTACGGGGCTGCGGATCCGGGAGGGCCACACCGACCTCGCCACCACCGACTTCTCGGAGATCCCCGGGGCCACGGCGGCCACCGTGGCCGAGTTCGTCCGGGACGCCTCGGGCGGCTGGGCGATGGACGCGCGCACGCGCGGCTTCGACGCGGACCCGCAGGAGTACGCCCGGGTGATGGGCGCCGCGCGCGGCTGAGGCCCGGTGTGCGGGAGATCCGTACGGGCGGGGGGGGGGGGGGGGGGGGGGGGGGGGGGGGGGGGGGGGGGGAGGAGGGGGGGGGGGGGGGAGGGGGAGGGGGAGGGGAAGCATTGCGACTGCCG
>NZ_JBVHWK010000002.1:448541-481489 GCF_055569445.1 Streptomyces sp. NPDC029122
AACCCATAGAGGATCGATGGGGCGGGGGGGGGGGTGAGTGGGGGATGGGAGGGGGTGGCGGCGCGCGCGGGGCGGCGCGCCCCCCCCCCCCCCCGCGGCCCCCCCCCCCCCCCCCCGTCCGGGTGGCGCGCTGCCGCCGTCCCCACGTGGCAGCGCGAGCGGTCCGCCGTCCGGTCATCGTGAACGGCGGCCCGCCGGTTCAGGGGGTCAGGGGTGCCCGGCCGCGGCCGCGTCCGCCGCCGGGGGTGTGATGCCCAGCGCGGGCAGCAGGGCCGCGTCGACGAACCTGACCAGGTAGTCGGCGTCCGCGTAGCGCTCCTCCAGCACGGGTCGGATGCGCAGGACGCCCATCAGCTGCGCGGGCAGGAACTCCACGGCCGGATGGTCCGGGGCGATCTCGTCGCGGGCCACGGCCCGCTCCACGATGGCGCCGAAGGCCGCCAGTTCGGGCTCGACCAGCGCCTCGCGCAGCGCGGCCCGGAGCTCCTCGTCGCTGAGGACGGCCACCCCCAGCGCCTGGGTGAGGCGGGTGTCGCGGCCCGAGGTGCCGGCCGCGATCCGGGCGGCCTCGCGGAGGTCCCCCGCCAGAGTGCCGGTGTCCACGTCCGCCAGGGTCCGCTCGCCGCGGCGGGCGCGGCTCGCGCGCAGGGCGGCGGCGACGAGCTGCGGCTTGGTCTTCCACTGCCGGTAGAGCGTGGACTTCCCGCAGGAGGCCCGGGCGGCGACGCCCTCCATGGTGAGGGCCTCGTACCCGTACTCGCGCAGCTGGTCGAGGACGACGTCGTAGAACTCCTGCTCGCGCTCCGGGCTGATCTTGGAGCGGCGCGCGGTGACCTGCGGCGTCGACGTCATGGGGGAGGCTCTCCTCGCGGGATCCGGGCGGTGGGTCCGTGTTCCGAGTGTACGGCCCACCGAGCTTATCGGAACACCAGCGTATCGATACGCCCATGTATCGATACACTGGCGTGTCGATGGAAACCGAAAGAGAGTGAGACCGGGGGATGACCTCCCACACCGCTCCGGACCGGCCACCCGCCGGTCACCTCGGCGCCCGCCGCCGGCTCATACGCGAGCTGCTGCTCGTCGCGGTCCTCTTCGCCGCCTACAAGGCCGGCCGGATGCTCTCGACGGGCCGCACCGACGAGGCCTTCCGCAACGCCGGCCGGGTATGGGAGGCCGAACGAGCCCTGCACCTGCCGGGTGAGGGCGCCGTACAGGGGCTGCTCCTCCACGGGGACGCCCTCGTCCACACCGCGAACACCTACTACGCGGCCGTGCACTTCCCGGCGACCGCCCTGTTCCTGGTCTGGCTGTACCTGCGCCGCCCCCGGCACTACCTGTGGACCCGGCGGGTGCTCGCCGTCCTCACCGGCGCCGCCCTCGTCCTGCACCTCTCCTTCCCGCTCGCACCGCCCCGGATGCTGGGCGCCGCGCACCTGGTGGACACCGGGCAGGTGTACGGGCCGACCGTCTACGGTGCCGCCCCCGAAGCCGACACCATGGCCAACCAGTTCGCCGCGATGCCCTCGCTGCACTTCGGCTGGGCGCTGATGCTGGCCCTCGGCATGATCGCCGCGACCCGCTCCCGGTGGCGCGCCCTGTGGCTGCTGCACCCGCTGATGACCCTGCTCGTGATCGTGGGCACCGCCAACCACTACTGGCTCGACGCCATCGTGGCCGCCCTGCTGCTGGGCGCGGCCCTCCTGCTGGTCCCCCGCCCGGCCGCCGACGGCCCAGCCGCCCCGGAGGTACGGAGCCTTCCGCGCCCGCGTCCGGCGGTGCGGCCCGGCCCGGCCGGGGTCATGGGCGGTGCCCCTGCCGGTGCCGGCACCGGGTGTGCCGGGACCGGGGCGTCCGGCTCCGGCGGCGCCGTGCGCGTCCCCTCCGCCGTCTCCGCGGGAGCCCGGCGATGAACGCCACCGTCCTCGCCGTCGCCCTCTGCCTGGCCTCGGCCGCCACCTACGCGGCCGCCGCCGTCGCCCAGGAGCGCCTGGCCCGCCGGGCCGTCGCCCGCAGTGCCCGGGCCCTGCTCGGCAACGGGGCCTGGTGGTGGTCGGCCGGCCTGAACGCCGCCGCGGCGCTGCTGCACGCCGCCGCGCTGCGCTACGGACCGCTGACCCTCGTCCAGCCGCTGGGAGCGCTCACCCTGGTGGCCGCCGTCCCGCTGGGCGCCCGGGGCGCCGGGAGGCGGGTCGCCCCCACCGAGTGGCGGGGCACCCTGGCCACCGTCGCCGGGCTCGCACTGTTCCTTCTCCCCGCCTCGGGCCCCGCCCCCGACGACACCCTCACCCTGGCCGAGGCGCTCGCCGTGTCGGGGGCCACCGTCGCGGCGATCCTCCTGCTCACCGCCCGCAAGGACCCCGGCCCGGGGCTGCGCCACGCCACCGCCTCCGGACTGGCCTCCGCCGTCGCCTCCGCCCTGACCCAGACCGTGGCCGTGGCGGGCGGACGGGGCGGCGCCCTGCTCAGCGGCCGGGTGATCACCGTGGCCCTGCTCGTGGTGGTGTTCGCCGTCGGCGGGATGCTGCTCTCGCAGCGGGCCTACCGGGGCGGCCTCGGAGCCCCGCTCGCCGTCGTCAACCTCGCCAACCCGCTCGCCGCGGCCGCGATCGGCACGATCCTGCTCGGCGAACGCCTCCAGGGCGGCGCGCTCGGGATCCTGCTCGCCACGGCCGGAGCCCTCGCGGCCACGCGCGGCGTGCTGCTGCTCACCCGTACCGCGCCCGCCGCACCGGCCGCCGGATCCCGCCCGGTGCCGGCCGGCCATGCGACGGCCTGAGCCGCCGGCGCGGCAGAACCGTTCCGCCGCCGGTGTGCGTCCTCCCGTACGGAAGACGCACACCGAAGAGCGGAGCGAACGGCATGGGCATCATCGGCTGGATCATCCTGGGGCTGCTGGCCGGCGCCATCGCCAAGGTCCTGCTCCCCGGCCGGGACCCCGGCGGCCTCATCGGCACCACCCTCATCGGCGTCGCCGGCGCCTTCACGGGCGGCTGGCTCTCCGCCACGTTCCTCGACCGCCCGGTCCAGGCCCAGTTCTTCGACCTCGCCACCTGGGGCTCGGCCATCGCGGGCTCCCTCGTCCTGCTCATCGGCTACCGCCTCCTCTTCGGCAACTCCCGCGACTGAACCGGACACCATCCCTCCGGGCAGACCCTTCCGGCAGTCCTTTCCGGCCACAGCACTAGGCTGGGCCCCGCGCGACGCACGAGATGCGAGGAGCCCGGACCCATGAGCGTCACCCCCGTCCCCACCGCCGACCTGTACGACGAGCACGGCGAGGACCTGGGCATCTGCGCCACCCCGTTCCGCCGGATCGGCGGCCGCCACCTGTACGCCGGACCCGTGCGCACCGTCCGCTGCCACGAGGACAACGCCCTGCTGCGCGAACTCCTCCACACCCCCGGCGGGGGAGCCGTCCTCGTCGTCGACGGCGGCGGCTCCCTGCGTACCGCCCTCGTCGGCGACCTCATCGCCGGCGCGGCACACCGCTCCGGCTGGGCCGGGCTGATCGTCAACGGCGCGGTCCGCGACAGCGTCGCCCTCGGCGCCCTGGACCTCGGGGTCCAGGCCCTCGGCACGTGCCCCCGCAAGAGCGGCAAGACCGGCGAGGGCGCGGTCGACGAGCCCGTCACCATCGGCGGGGTCACCTTCCGCCCGGGCGACACCGTGTACGTGGACGACGACGGGGTCGTGGTGCTGCCCGCCGGGCACTGAACGGCGGTTTCCCGCCACCCTGAGGCCGGGGGCCTGGCGGCGGCGGTCCGGCAGGGGTTTCACTGCGGGCCCATGAGACGACACAGGATCACGGGCCTGCTCGGCGCGCTCACCCTCGCCGCCGGGGCCCTGGCCGGACCCGCGGCCGCCGCCGGATCCCCCGCCGCCGGAGCAGCGGCCGCCGGACCGCCCGCCGCTGCCGCCGCGCCCGCCGCCGGGCCCGCGGCCGAGGGGCCCGTCCCGCCCGCCGAGTTCGGCACCGACTGGCACGACCCCCTCACCGCCGCCCCGCCCGTGGAGCGCCCCGCGACCCGGTCCTGCGAGGTGACCCTGGCCGAGGCCCGGTTCCGCGACTTCACCCCCTACCGGGGGAGCTACACCCCGCCCGCCGGCTGCGGCCGCTCCGGCTGGGCCAAAGCGGTCCTGCGCCTCGACGGCACGGTCAGGGGCCGCCAGTACGACCGCCTCGGCAACCTCACCCTCGGCGGCGTCGAGATCCTGCGCACCTCCACCCCGCAGCCCTCGCCCGACGGCATCACCTGGTCCGTGGAGAAGGACGTCACCCGCTACAGCGGCCTCCTCGGCCGCCCGCAGCCCGTCGAGATGCTGATCGGCAACGTCGTCAACGACACCTACACCGGCGTCATCGAGGTCAAGGTCACCCTGACCCTCTACGCCGCCGACCGGCAGCACCCGGCCCCCGACACCCCCGACCGGGTCCTGCCCCTCACCACCCCCGCCGTCACCACCCCGCGCAACACCGAGCGGCTCCTCGCCGAGGTGTACGCCACCGGCTCCGGCGGCGGCTGCGAGGAGTACTGGTACATGACCGTCCCCGACGCCGCGCCCTACTCCTGCAAGGCCCCCGACGGCCCCCACCGCGAGGTGCGGATATCCGTCGACGGACGGCTCGCCGGCCTGGCCGCCCCCTTCCCGACCGTGTGGACCGGCGGCTGGTCCAACCCCTTCCTCTGGTACGTCACCCCCGGCCCCCGCGCCTTCGACGTCCAGCCGATCGTGTACGACCTCACCCCCTACGCCGCCCTCCTCAACGACGGCCGCGAGCACCGCGTCGAGGTCTCCGTCGCCGGGGTGCCGGCCGGCCAGGCCGGCTGGAGCACCCCCGTCAACCTGCTGCTCTGGCAGGACCACGGCCGCCAGGTCGTCACCGGCGCCCTGACCCGCCACGAGGAGGGCGCCCCCACCGGATCCTCCCGGTGGACGCCCGCCGCCCCCGGCGGCGAACACCGTCTGGACACCGACGGGAGCCACCGCCTGACCGTCGCCGGGTACCTCGACACCTCCCACGGCAAGGTCACCACCACCGTCACCCGGGCCGTGTCCCACACCTCCGCGCACCGCTGGACCGACGGCGAGAACCGGGACGCCCTCACGGCTTCCTGGACCGACGAGGAGAGCGTCACCCGCGGCGCCGCCACCACCCGCACGGCCCGCACGTACACCATGGACGGCGAGACCACCCTCGGCACCGGCGACCGGCTGCGCACCGTCCTGTCCCTCGGGGACCGGGCCGACACCGTCACCCTGCGCGGCGGCCGCCAGACCGGCCGCTCCCTCCTCGACCACCGGTACACGGGCGACGCCACCTACACGGCGAACGTCCCGCGCGACCAGCGGCACGCGGTCGGCACCTCCACCGAGCGCTACCGGCTGTACGGGACGGACGCCGGGGCGGGCTGTTACGACCGTACGGTGTCCACCGCGCAGGGCACCGTGACGGAGGACCGCTTCCGCTGCTGACGGTGGCGGGGCCTACGATGGCCGCCCATGGAGATGAGTGAGGCCGGCAGACGGCTGATCGACGGCCGTTTCGAACTGATCGGCCCCCTGGGCGCCGGAGGCATGGGCACGGTGTGGCGCGCCCGCGACATCGCACTGCACCGCGAGGTCGCCCTGAAGGAGGTGCGCCCGCCGGACCCCGCCACGGCCGCCGCGCAGCCGGACCTCGCCGTCCAGCTGCGCGAGCGGGCCATCCGTGAGGCCCGGGCCCTCGCCCGCCTCGCCCACCCGAACGTGGTGACCATCCACCACATCGTGGAGCCCGCCCCGGAGACGGACGGCCACCCGTGGATCGTGATGGAGCTGCTCAGGGGCGGTTCACTCCACGACCGGCTCGCCACCGGACCGATGCCGGTCGCGGAGGCGGTGCGGCTCGGGCTCGACATCCTCTCCGCGCTGCGCGCCGCACACGCGGAAGGGGTGCTCCACCGGGACGTGAAGCCGGCCAACGTCCTGCTGCGGCCCGGCGGCTCGGCCGTACTGACCGACTTCGGCATCGCCGCCGTGCACGGGGCGACCGCCCTCACCTCCACCGGGGTGCTCATCGGCTCGCCCGAGTACATCGCCCCCGAGCGGTGCCGGGGTGAGGAGGGCCTGGCGGCCTCCGACCTGTGGTCGCTCGGCATGCTGCTGTACGTGGCCGCCGAGGGGACGCACCCGCTGCGCCGCGCCACCAGCCTGGCCACGGTGGTCGCCGTCCTCGACGAGCCGATCCCCGCTCCCGTGCGCTCCGGCCCGCTGGGGCCCGTACTGGAACGGCTGCTCGTCCGGGACCCCGCGGCGCGGCCCGACGGCGGCGAGCTGGAAGCGCTGCTCCGGGGTGCGAGCACCGCTCTCGGGACGGGCCCCGGTGTCTCCCAGGCCCCGCCGGCCGCGGGCCCGTACGGCCCACCGCCCACGGTGTCGGACGTCCGGCCCTTCACCCCCGGCGGCGGCTCCCCGTACGCGTCCACCACGCCCGTCCCCGCGACCGCCCCGGCCGGGGGGCGCGGCCGGGCGGCGCTGATCGGCGCCGCCCTCGCGCTGGCCCTGGCCGGCGGGGTGGCCGGGCTCGTCCAGGCGCTGCCCGACGGCGAGTCCTCCGGCCGGCAGGCCACGGGCCCCGCCGCCACCGCCACCCCGATCGCCGCCACCCCCGCCGCGGCGACCCCCGCCGGCCGGACGGGCGCCCCGCCCCGCGCAGAGGGCGGCCAGGCCGCGGCCAAGGGGAACCTGCTCGCCCCCGACCAGGTCCGGACCGTCGTCGAGGCGTTCAAGCAGCGGACCGGCACCACCACCTTCGTGGAGATGACCGTCTACGAGGGGTACGTGCTGGCCTCCATCCCCACCGCCCCCGGCGCGGACACCTTCGACCGGTACCAGTACCGCGACGGCCAGGTGACGCACGCCGGCCCCGGCGGCACCGTCAAACAGGACGAGCCGCTCATCGACATGGCGGGCGTGCGGTGGGACGCCCTGCCCGCCCTCCTGGACCGCGCCCAGCAGGAACTGGGCGTCACCAGGCCGACCTCCCGCTACGTCATCGTCGAGCCCTGGCTCTTCGACGCGACCCCCTCCATGCGTCCCTACCTCACCGACGAGTACGGACGGGGCGGCTACGTGTACGCCGACACCCAGGGCAACGTGAAGAAGGTCTACCGCTCCTGACAGGGCGTATCCGCACGCCCACGCACACCCGCACCCCCGTACGCGCGCCGCGCGTACGGTACGGCGGACACGGTCCGAGGAGACGGCCACCATGCCCAGCTGGCGCACCGCCCTGACCCGGGCCGGGATCACCGACCCCCGGCTGCGGGCCGACTTCACCCATGCCGCCCGCCGGGTGCTGCGCCGCGAACCGGCCCCCTACCTCACCCTGCGCCTGCTGGCCGCGCCGCCCCTGGTGCCCTGGCTGGCGGCCGGGCTGGCCTTCATGAACCTGGTCGACGACGTGGCCGAGACCGGCACCCCGAGTGCCCGGGCCGCCGGGCTCGCCACACTGGCGGGACGCACCGGATCAGCCCTGGAGAGCGGCGACAGCCCGGATCCGCTGCTGCGCGCCTTCGCCCACGCCGTCCGCACCCGGGGCCTGCCCGGGCACTGGGTCACCCGCTTCCTCGACGGCGCCGCCACCGCCGAGGCCGGGTTCGACGGGTTCGCCACCGAGGAGGACTTCCAGACCTACCTCGACGCCTACGCCTGGCCCGGGATCATGGTCTTCACCGGCCTCCAGTACGAGGGCGGCCCCGACGCGGCCCAGGCCGCCGGCTGGCGCCGCTTCGTGGACGCCGCCCAGCGGGTCGACTTCCTCGCCGATCTCGCGGGCGACCTCGCCGACGGGCGGCTGTGCGTCCCGCGCTCCCGGCTCGACGAGCACTCCGTCACCCGCGCCGACCTGGAACGGGCCCGCGACACCCGGGAGGTGCGCGCCCTGCTCGCCGCCGAGTGCGCCCGCGCGCGGACCGCCCTCGGCGCCGCCGAAGGCGTCCTCGGCCTCACCGAGCCCGGACTGCGGCCGGTGGTCGCGGCCATGACGGAGCTCATGGGACACCAGCTGACCGCGGTGGAGAAGGCCGGCACCGCCGCCCTGCGCAAGGACGTCGGCTACGGCCTGACGGCTCCCGTGGCCACCCTGGTCCGCGCGCGGCGGCGCCGGCAACCCGGGCGGACCACGGCGGTGCCGCGCTGACGCCCCGCCAGGGGGCACCCGTCAGTACGGGCCGTTGACGTTGTCGATCGAGCCGTAGCGGGCGGCGGCGTAGTTGCAGGCCGCGGTGATGTTCGCGACCGGGTCGTACGAGTCCGTGGAAGTGCCGGGCACGTGGTAGGCGCGGAAGGTCGGGTCGATGACCTGGAGCAGGCCCTTGGAGGGGACGCCGTTCCTGGCGTTGATGTCCCAGTTGTTGATGGCGCGGGGATTGCCCGAGGACTCGCGCATCACGTTGCGGTGGATCCCGTTGTAGGTGCCGGGAATTCCGTGCTTGGCCATGACGGCCAGCGACTGGCGGATCCAGCCGTCGAGGTTGTTCGCGTACGTGGTGGCCGGTTTGGCGGCGGGCTTGGCCGCGGCCGCCCGCGCCGCCGCGCCGATGCTCAGCTTCAGGCCGGGGCGGATCACGGAGGGGTTCTCGCCGATGGCGTTGCGGTTTGCCGAGTAGAGCGCCTGCCAGCCGCCGCTCACGGAATGCTCGGCCGCGATCTTCGAAAGGGTGTCACCGCCGACCACGGAATAGGTCAGGGCCGCAGCGGCCTTTTCCACGGACGCCTTTTTCGCGACGGACTTCTCCACGGCCGGCTTCTGCACCGCCACGGCCTTCTCCACGGACGCCTTGACGAGCGACGCCGGAGCCGGCTGGGTGCCGGCCGCCCCGGCCGTGGTGGCGCTGATCAGGGGAAGGGCGAAAGCCGCTCCGCCCGTACCGGCGACCGCGAGTCCGCGGGCGATCCGGTGCTGCTTCGGCCGACGGTGCTTACCGTGTCGGGGCATGGCGCTGTTCCTCACGTGGGGGTACGGGAGAGCCCCGGCGGCGGCCGGATTCGGCAGTCGGCCGCGGGGAGTGAGGTGACCGTAGGCGAATGCGAGGGGCGGGAACAAGACGAGAATTCCGCCCGGAGATCGACTTCCCGTCCGTTGTCCGGTAAATGACCATGACGGGCGGATCGTGAAAGGGTCGATTCCCTTTCCGTGGAAAGGGAATCGGCCGTTCCGGGTGAATTGATGTTGAACGGGCCCGCGTGACCCACATCACGGGCCCGGCGGGTTTGAAGCCGTCTCGTCCAATACGGTCAATTCGCGCCCCGATACTGCCGATTCGGGCGACCCGCCCGAGGCCGACGAATCGCTCGCAATGGGACATTCAAGCCCGCCTGCGGCCGCACCCGGGGCCTGCCACTCGTCCCGACTCGAGGCGTGCGGGCCGCTCAGTCGGGCAGCGCGACGGTGAGGTCCACCTCGACCAGTTGCCCTGTGAAGCCCAGTTGCGCGACCCCCAGGAGCGTACTGGCGGACGTGAGGGCCGGCCCGAGGGCGGAAGCGGCAAGCCGGCGCCAGGCGAGGCTCAGGTCCTCCCTGTCATCGCTCCGCACGTAGATCACCGAACGCACCACGTGCTGCGGCTGAGCGTTCACCGCCGCGAGGGCGGCCAGTGCGTTCACGGCAACCTGGTCGACTTGCACCTCGAGGGAGCCCGGGCCGACGAGGGAGCCGCCCTGGTCGAGGGGGCACTGCCCCGCCAGATAGGCCGTCCGGCCGGTCTCCACCACGGTGACGTGGTGGTAGCCCGGCGTCTCGTGCAACTGATCGGGGTTGATGCGGCTGATCTTCGCTGTCATGCCGCGAGTCTGGCCGGTCCGCCCCGGACCCGCACCCGAATTCGCCCCACCGCGCGACCGTCCGACGCGGCGCCGGGTTCGCCAGGTTGAAGAACGGGCTCAGAGGGAGGCCAGCTCCTCCAGAGTGGCGTCCACGGCTCCCCGGGACGCGGGCAGCAGGGGCAGGCGTACGTCCGGGGTGGGGATCCGGCCCTGCGCGTGCAGCACGCCCTTGACCACCGTCGGGTTCGGCTCCGCGAAAGCCGCCGCCGAGACCCGCGCCAGCCCGTGCCCCAGCCCCCGGGCGCGCCCGACGTCGCCTTCCCGCCAGGCCGCCGCGAGCTCCACGAACCGCTCCGTCGCCAGATGGGCCGAGGCGAGCACCGCGCCCGACGCGCCGAGCGCCAGCATCGGGGACGCGTACGCGTCGTCCCCCGCCAGGACGGAGAACCCGTCCGGCAGCCGGCCCAGCAGCGCCACCGTCTCCGCGTCGATCCCGCCCGCCGCGTACTTCACCCCGGCCACCCCGGGCAGCGAGCCCAGCGCGCGCAGCGCGTCCGCGTCCAGCGGCTGCCCCGTCCGGTAAGGGATGTGATAGACGATCAGCGGCAGCGGGCTGACCTCCGCCAGCCGCGTGAAGTGCGCCAGCACGCCCGCCGCCGAGGGCCGTACGAAGGACGGTACGGTCACCAGCGCAGCCCGGGCCTGCGGCCACCGCGCCAGCCGCGCAAGCGCCGCCTCGCTCGCCCTGGTCCCGCTCGCTCCCGCCCCCACCGTGAGCGGCACCCCCCGCTCCCCGCAGACCCGGGCGCAGACCCCGGTGACCAGGTCGCGCTCCGCCTCGTCGAGGGCGGCCGCCTCGCCCGTCGTGCCGAGGGCCACGATCCCGGCCGCGCCCGCGTCGAGCACCTCGTGGGCCAGGGCCTCCAGCGCCCCGGCGGCCACCTCCCCGTCACGCGCGAAGGGGGTGACGAGCGGGACGTGGATCCCGTTGAGAGTGAAAGGGATGGTATCGGCGAATTGCCCGGCCTGTGTAGTTTCCTGTCGCATACCGAAGAGCTTCGCCCGGACCGAGCGCCGAATCCAGTTCGCGTTCCTTACCCGACCCGTAAGCTGAGCCGATGCTCGACGTACGCCGCCTGCGCCTCCTGCGGGAACTCGCCCGCCGGGGCACCATCGCCGCCGTGGCCGAGGCCCTCGCCTTCAGCCCCTCCGCCGTCTCCCAGCAGCTCTCCGTCCTCGAACGGGAAGCCGGCCTGCCCCTGCTGGAACGCACCGGCCGCAGGGTCCGCCTCACCCCGGCCGCCCAGAACCTCGTCCGGCACGCCGAAGCCGTCCTGGAACGCCTCGAACAGGCGGACGCCGACCTCGCCGAGGCCCGCAGCGGCCTCGCCGGCGTCCTGCGCGTCGGCTCCTTCCCCACCGCCACCCGGGCCATCGTCCCGGCGGCCCTCCTCCACCTGGCCCGGCGCCACCCCGGGCTGGAGCCGAGGGTCCGCGAGACCGACCCGGCGGCGGTCGCGCACGCGCTGCGGGCCGGGGACCTGGACGTGGCCCTGATCCACGAGTACGACTTCGTCCCCGCGCCGCCGGAGCCGGGGCTCGCCACCCGCCCGCTGTACGGGGAGGCGATGTACCTGGCCGCCCCCGCCGGCCCGTCCCCGGGCCCGGACCAGGGCGGGCCCGCCGGCACCGGCCCCGACCAGGGCACGGTCCTGCGTACCCGGCAGGACGCACCCTGGATCACCGCCACACCCGGCACCCTCTGCCACGCCATGACCGTGCGGGCCTGCCAGGCGGCCGGATTCGCGCCCCGGATCCGGCACCAGGTCGACGAGTTCGACACCGTCCTCGCCCTGGTCGCGGCCGGGCAGGGAGTGGCCGTCGTCCCCCAGCTGGGAGTGACCGGACCCCCGGACCCGGGCCTCACCCTCACCCGCCTCCACATGGAACGCCGCACCAAGATCGCCTTCCGCGACGGCGCCGCCGGGCATCCCGCCGTGGCCGCCTTCGCCGCGGCACTGCGCGCGGCCGTGCCGCCCGACCTGGCCGGAACCGGTGGTGGCGGATGACGCGAGCGCCCGCACAACTCCCTTGGGGCGCCCCGCCCGTGTACGTTCGTTGATCCAGACCGAGCCGAACAGAACGGGGTACGACGTGACACATCGCGTACGAGGGGTCATCGCGCGGAGCAAGGGCGCACCGGTGGAGACGACCACGATCCTCGTGCCCGACCCGGGGCCCGGTGAAGCCCTCGTCGAGATCCGGGCCTGCGGGGTCTGTCATACCGACCTGCACTACCGCGAGGGCGGCATCAACGACGAGTTCCCCTTCCTCCTCGGCCACGAGGCCGCCGGAACCGTCGAGTCCGTCGGCCCCGGCGTCACCTCCGTCGCCCCCGGCGACTTCGTGGTCCTCAACTGGCGCGCGGTGTGCGGGACCTGCCGGGCCTGCAAGCGCGGCCGGCCCTGGTACTGCTTCAACACCCACAACGCCGCCCAGCCCATGACCCTCGAGGACGGCACCCCGCTCTCCCCGGCCCTGGGCATCGGAGCCTTCGCCGAGAAGACCCTGGTCGCCGCCGGACAGTGCACCAAGGTGGACCCCGCAGCCTCGCCGGCCGCCGCCGGACTGCTCGGCTGCGGAGTGATGGCCGGCCTCGGCGCGGCCCTGAACACCGGCAACGTGGGGCGCGGCGACTCGGTGGCCGTCATCGGCTGCGGCGGAGTGGGCAACGCCGCCGTCGCGGGAGCCCGGCTGGCGGGTGCCTCGCGGATCATCGCCGTGGACCTGGACGACCGGAAGCTGGAGTGGGCGCGCGGGCTGGGCGCCACCCACACCGTCAACGGGCGTACCGAGGACGTGGTCAAGGCCATCCAGGAACTGACCGGCGGGAACGGCGCGGACGTGGTCATCGAGGCCGTCGGCCGCCCCGAGACCTACCGGCAGGCCTTCTACGCCCGCGACCTGGCCGGCACCGTGGTCCTGGTCGGCGTACCGACGCCCGAGATGAAGCTCGAACTCCCGCTCCTGGACGTCTTCGGACGCGGCGGCGCGCTCAAGTCCTCCTGGTACGGGGACTGCCTGCCCGAGCGCGACTTCCCGTTCCTGATCGACCTGTACCTCCAGGGCCGGCTCGACCTCGACGCCTTCGTCTCCGAGACCATCCCCCTCGAGGGGGTCGAGGAGGCCTTCGGCCGCATGGAGCGCGGCGAGGTGCTCCGCTCGGTGGTCCAGTTCTGACCGGCTGATCCGTGGCCCGGCTGAGCGGCTGAGCGGTGGTCCGGCTGACCGGCTGACGGGTGGCCCGTGGCACCGGCCCCGTGACCGTGGGCCGATCCCGTGGCCCTGGCCCGCCGGCCAGGGCCACGGGGGCCTAGACTCGGCCGGGACGTCAGCCCGGCCCCGGCCCCGCCGCGACCCGGCGAAGGCGCGGGGGAGGGCATCCGTACCCAGACCCAGGGGCCGTCCGTGACCCTCCCGCGCAGCTACCGCCAGCCCGGTGTCGTCCTGACCGACCACCACTTCACCGTGCCGCTCGACCACGACCGCCCCGACGGGGAACGGATCGAGCTGTACGCCCGCGAGGTCGTCGCCAACGACAAGGACCCCGAGCGGCTGCCCTGGCTGCTGTACCTGGAGGGCGGCCCCGGGTTCGGGGCGCGCCGGTTCACCGGCCGCCAGGCCTGGCTGGAACGGGCCCTCGCCGACTACCGGGTGCTGCTCCTCGACCAGCGCGGCACCGGCCGCTCCACCCCGCTCAACCGGCAGACCCTGCCCGCGCGCGGCACCCCGGAGCAGCAGGCCGAACACCTCGCCCGCTTCCGCGGCGACTCCATCGTGCGCGACGCCGAGGCCATCCGCCCGGCCCTCACCGGTGGCGCCCCCTGGACCGTGCTCGGCCAGAGCTTCGGCGGGTTCTGCGCCACCCACTACCTCTCCACCGCGCCCGAGGGCCTGACCGCCGCCCTGATCACCGGCGGACTGCCCTCCCTCGACGCGACCGCGACCGAGGTGTACGAGGCGGCGTACCCCCGCATCGAGCGCAAGAACCTGGCCCACTACGCCCGCTACCCCATGGACGTCGAGCGCGCCCGCCGCATCGCCGCCCACCTCGCCGAGCGCCCCGCCGAACTCCCCGGCGGCCACCGGCTCACCGTCGAGGCCTTCCAGTCCCTCGGCCTGGTCCTCGGCGCCGGAGACGGCAGCCACGAGCTGCACTACCTCCTCGAGGACGCCTTCGTCACCACCCCCGCCGGGCCCGCCCTCTCGGACGCTTTCCTGGAACGGGTCCGCACCCACCTGTCCTTCGCCGGTCACCCCCTCTACGCCCTCCTCCACGAGGCGATCTACGCCCAGGACCCGGCGGTACCCACCGCCTGGGCCGCCGAACGCGTCCGCGCCGGACTGCCGCGCTTCGACGCCGCGAAGACCCTCGCCGGCGACGACCCGCTCCTGTTCACCGGCGAGACCATCCACCCCTGGCACTTCACCACCGACCCGGCCCTCGTCCCCCTGCGCGCGACCGCGGACATCCTGGCGTCCCGCACCGGCTGGCAGCCGCTGTACGACCCGGCTCGCCTCGCGGCCAACGAGGTACCGGTGGCCGCCGCCGTCTACCACGACGACATGTACGTGGACACCGCGCACTCGCTGACCACGGCCCGTGCGATCCGCGGCCTGCGGACCTGGGTGACGGACGAGTTCGAGCACGACGGCGTCCGTGCCGGCGGCCCCCGCGTCCTGGACCGGCTGCTGTCCCTGGTCCGCGACGAGGTCTAGACCCAGGGCGGGCCAGGCAGGGCCGGCGACGGGCGGGGAAGGTACCCGCTCGTGTGTCCGTCCTGTTTCGGCCGACTGCCGTGGTGCCGGATCGGTTTGCCGGGCCTTTGCGGTCACCGCACTAGGGTGCGGCGTATGACCGAACAAGCTGAGCAGCAGCCCCCCTTGCAGCCCATGCCCGCCGACTGGCGGCGCGCCCTCGCGGTGGTGGCCCACCCCGACGACCTCGAGTACGGCTGCGCCGCGGCCATCGCCGAGTGGACAGACGGCGGCCGTGAGGTCACCTACCTCCTCGCCACGCGCGGCGAGGCGGGCATCGACGGGGTCGCCCCCGACGAGTGCGGCCCGCTGCGCGAGGCCGAGCAGCGGGCGAGCGCTGCGGTCGTCGGAGTGTCCACGGTGGAGTTCCTCGACTACCGCGACGGGGTCGTCGAGTACGGCCTCGACCTGCGCCGGGACATCGCGGCGGCCATCCGGCGGCACCGCCCCGAGCTGGTGGTCACCCTCAACCACCGCGACACCTGGGGCGGGGCCGGTGGCGGCGGGGCCTGGAACACCCCCGACCACAAGGCCGTCGGCCGGGCCGTGCTGGACGCCGCCGGCGACGCGGGCAACCGGTGGATCTTCCCCGAACTCATCTCCGAGCAGGGCCTGGAGCCGTGGGACGGGGTGCGCTGGGTCGCGGTGGCGGGCACGACCCTGCCGACCCACGCCGTCGACGCCGGGCCCGGCCTGGAGCGTGCGATCCGGTCCCTGCTCGAGCACAAGGCGTACATCGGCGCACTGACGGACCAGGACCCCGAGGAGTACGTACGGAACTTCCTGACCGGCAACGTCCAGCAGGCGGCGGCACGCTTCGGAGGCCGCCCGGCGGTGCCGTTCGAGGTCTTCCCCCGCTGACCGCACCCCCTTAAGCTGACGCCCCGTCAGTCGGGTGGGGGGTGCGGAACGTGATCGACACGGTCGGCGGGGAGGCCGGCGAGGGAGCGGAGCGCGTCCGGCTGGAGGTCGAGGACGGCATCGCGCTCCTCACCCTGTGCCGCCCGGACAAGCTCAACGGCTGGAGCTGGGAGTCCACCCGCCAGCTGGGCCTGCTCGCCGACCGGATCCGCTTCGACCCCGGCGTGCGCGCGGTCCTGTTGCGCGCCGAGGGCCGGGCCTTCTGCGCCGGCATCGACGTGACCGCCCCCGGCGGCGCCATCACGGGCGACTCCGCCGCCGAACGGACCCGGAACTACTACGAGGGCATCCGCTGGGTCCACGAGCGCTTCGCCGTCCTCGCCCGCCTGCCGCAGCCGGTCGTCGCCGCAGTCCAGGGCTACTGCCTGGGCTTCGGCTTCGAACTGGCCCTGATGGCCGACATCCGCGTCGCAGCCGACGACGCCGTCTTCGCCCTGCCCGAGGCCCAGCTGGGCGTGGCGGTGGACGCCGGCGGCGATCTGCGGATCGCCCGCGAGGCCGGCGCGGGCTGGGCGAAGCTCCTCGCGCTGACCGGCCGCAGGATCGACGCGGTGACGGCCGAGCGTCTGGGCCTCGTCCAACTGGTCGTCGCCCGGGCCGAACTGGAGTCCGCCGCCCGCGCCCTGACCGCCGAGATCGCGGCGAACGCCCCGCTCGCCGTCCAGGGCATCAAGCGGGCGATCGACTCCTACGCCGACGCCGCCCTGCCCGCCGCCCTGGACCGGGCCGCCATGACGGCGGCCCTCACCCTCACCTCCGAGGACGCCGCGGAGGGCTACGGCGCCAAGGCCGCCCGCCGGCCCCCGCGCTTCAGGGGAGCGTGAGCACCGGCCGCACCGAGGAGCCGTCCCCCGCATCCCCGCCTCCGGCCCGTACGCCGTCACGGCTGGAACGGTCCGCGTCCCAGCTGTTCGCGCACCGGTACCACCTCCGGCTGGACCAGGGCCCGGCGCTGCCAGTTCGCCCCGTCGACCACCAGCGTGTGGCCGGTGACGAAGCGGGCGTAGGGCGAGGCCAGGAAGGTGGCGGCCCAGCCCAGTTCGCGCGGGGCGCCCACCCGCAGGGCGGGCTGGCGGGTGTCCTTCGATTCCGGGGCGGCGCGTTCCAGCCCGCCGCGGATGTCCTCGGTCATGTCGGCGTGCGGGAACAGCCCCGGCACGAGCCCGTTGATCCGGATGCCGTACGGGCCCCACTCCACGGCGAGGGTCTCCACCAGGTTCTTCACCCCGGCCTTGGCGGCGGCGCTGTGGGCGAAGCCCGGGCCCCCGGTCCAGGCGTACGAGGCGCCCACGCTGACGATCGCCCCCGGGGTGCCGGCGGCGAGGTGGCGCCGGCCGAACTCGCGGGTCATGAACCAGGTCCCGGTCAGGGTGGTGTCGACCACCGCCCGCCAGGCGTTCGGGGACAGGTCCTCGGCGGGGCTGGGGAAGTTCGCCGCGGCGTTGTTGACCAGTACGTCCGGCGGTCCCAGCGCGGCCCCGGCGGCGTCGAAGGCGTCCGCGACCCGCTCGGGGTCCCGGATGTCGCAGACGGCGGCCGCCACCCGGCCCGCGCCGGGTACGGCCGCCAGCTCCTCGCACGCCGCGGCCAGCTGCCCGGCGCGGCGCCCCGCGATGAGCAGGTCCGCCCCGAGCCGGGCGAACTCGGCGGCGATGGCCTTGCCCAGCCCGGTGCCGCCGCCGGTCACCAGGACCACCTGCCCCCCGTAGGTGCCGGGGGGCAGGGCGGCGGCGCCGAGCGGCGGGGGCGCGGGCAGCCCGCGCCTGATCTCGTCCGTCATGGGGCATCGATAGCGCGCCGGGGCGCAGATCGCCATGCCCGCGACGGCGCCGGCTACCGGGGCAGGTACGCCTGCTTCGTGGCGCAGGTCCAGATCACCGGCTTCAGCGTGCCGCTCGCGTTGACGGCCGCGCCGCCGACGCGGCCGTCGTCGGAGACCGACGCGGCGGCGCTGGCCTGCTGCGCGGCGAGCCGGGGCAGGGCGAGCACCGGTCCCGTGCCCGGCCACAGCTGCGCCTGGTCGGGGAGGGTCTGCTCGTCCGGGTGGGACGTGGCGGTGCCGACGGACACGCCGGTCGTCGGACTGATCGCCTCGAGGGTGCCGTAGGGGTGGGTGTTCAGCACCCCGGGGGAGGCGGCGGGCCCGGTGTGGGGCGGCGTCCAGGTCATGGGCTTGTACTGGTACCCCATGCCGTACCAGTCGTAGCCGACGACGCGGCCGCTCTCGTCGAGGTCCTGCACGTAGCTGTCGTTCGCGGTGGCGGCCAGAGCCCTGGCCGGTCCGCCGCCGGCGGGCCAGAGCACCGGGTAGGACCCGTCCCGGTGGGCGCCCGTGTTCGGGTCCTCGTAGTCCTCCCGCGCCATCCCGAGGACATCGCCGCCGTTGTTGACGCCGGTGACCAGTTCGACCCGCGTGCCGGGCAGGGCGTCCGCCGGCAGGGCCAGGTCGCGGACCTTCTGGCCGTCCTTCCAGACGACGCCCGCGCCCGTCCGTACCCGCGAGACGACGTAGCCGGCGTCGTTGACGTCGGCGTCGTCCGACGCCGAGTCGCTCCCCGGCAGCCGGGTGACCGCGGCGTCGCCCGCCCGGTAGGTGAAGGCGTAGCCGTCGGCGCCGTGGACGGCACCGACCATCAGACCGCTCGCGTTCACCCCGAGCACCGCACCAGGAGCGCCGACCTCCGGCAGCGGCACCCTGTGGAGCCGGGTGCCGGTCCAGTAGACGGGCTTGCCGCCGGAGCGGCCGACGGACAGGTTGCCCGGGCCGAGTCCGAGGACGCCCTCGGGCTGCTCGTTGCCCACGTTGTAGCCGCCGGACCCGATGGAGCCGAGGACCTGGATCCGGGGCGTGCAGGAGACCGCGGCCGCGGCGGGTCCGGCGGCGGTGACGACGCCGGCCAGGACGAGGGCGGCGGTGGCCGCCGAGCCCGCGCTGCGCATGCGTGTGCTGTTCATCGTTCGGATTCCCCCTGTGGTGTGTGCTCGTGGCGCCGGCGCCTGCCCGGAGCGGCCGGCCCCGGGCAGGCGCGATCCCCTGGCGCGTCATATGCCCGGTGACAGCGGCCTGTTGATGCTAACGCCCGGCACTGGCGTTCACCGGTCGTTCGTGCGTCCGGTTTCCGGAGGGGGGTGTTCCCGTGCGGGCGGGGCGTCCGGCCGACCGGGGTGCGGTCCCGCGCGTGCGGCGGGTCCACCCCGGCCGGGCTGGGCCGGTCCAGGGTTCCCAAGGAGGCAAGCGACCGCTTAGTATGCCCCGGAGCGTGGTCCCTCGACGGCGGCTGGAGGCCCCGGATGCAGGCATGGCGAGTACACACGACCGGTGAACCCCGCGAGGCCATGCGCCTCGAAGAGGTCCCCGAACCCGTGCCGGGCGACGGCGAGGTGAAACTCCGGGTCCTCGCGGCGAACGTCAACTTCCCCGACGCGCTCCTCGTCCGCGGCCAGTACCAGATCCGCCCGCCCCTGCCCTTCACCCCGGGCGTCGAGATCTGCGGCCTGACCGAGGACGGCCGGCGCGTCATCGCCAACCCGTCCCTGCCCCACGGCGGATTCGCGGAGTACGTCACCGCCCCGGCCCGCGCCCTGCTCCCCGCTCCCGACACCCTCGACGACGCCGAGGCGGCGGCCCTGCACATCGGCTACCAGACCGGCTGGTTCGGCCTCCACCGCAGGGCCCGGCTCCGGAGCGGCGAGACCCTGCTCGTGCACGCCGCCGCCGGCGGGGTCGGCAGCGCCGCCGTCCAGCTCGGCAAGGCCGCCGGAGCGACCGTCATCGGCGTCGTCGGCGGCGGGACCAAGGTCCGCACCGCCGAGGAGCTCGGCTGCGACCTCGTCATCGACCGCACCGCCGAGGACGTCGTCACCCGCGTCAAGGAGGCCACCGGGGGACGCGGCGCCGACGTCGTCTACGACCCGGTCGGCGGCGACGCCTACACCGCCTCCGCCAAGTGCGTGGCCTTCGAGGGCCGCATCGTCGTCGTCGGCTTCGCCAGCGGGACCGTCCCCGCCCCGGCCCTCAACCACGCCCTGGTCAAGAACTACGCGGTACTGGGCCTGCACTGGGGCCTCTACGCCGCCAAGGATCCCGCCGCCATCCCCGCCTGCCACACCGAACTCACCCGCCTCGCCGCCGAGGGCGCGATCAGACCCCTCGTCAGCGAACGCGTCCCGCTCGACGGGGCAGCCGACGCCGTCCAGCGGCTCGCCGACGGGACCACCACCGGCCGGCTGGTCGTCGTGCCGTCCCTCCCGTCCGTGCCGTCCGCTCCGTCCGTGCCGTCCCCGGACGGAGCCGCCCGATGACCGCCGACGCCGAGGACCTCCTCGCCCGCACCCGGGAACTGCTCGCCGCGCACCCGCCCGGCACCACCGCGCCCGCCGACTTCCTGCGCGCCCGCTTCGACGCCGGACTCGCCTGGGTCCACTACCCCGAGGCACTCGGCGGACTGGGCGCGCCCCGCACCCTCCAAGCCGTCGTGGACGCCGAGCTCGATGCCGCAGGGGCCCCCGACAACGACCCCCGCCGGATCGGCATCGGCCTCGGCATGGCCGCGCCCACGATCCTCGCGTACGGCACCGAGGAACAGAAGCGCCGCTTCCTGCGCCCCCTCTGGCTGGGGGAGGAGGTGTGGTGCCAGCTCTTCAGCGAGCCCGGAGCCGGCTCCGACCTCGCCGCCCTCGGCACCCGCGCCGTCCTCGACGAGGCGGCGGGCGAATGGGTGGTCGACGGCCAGAAGGTGTGGACCTCCAGCGCCCACACCGCCCGCTGGGCCATCCTCCTCGCGCGCACCGACCCCGCCCTCCCCAAGCACCGGGGCATCACCTACTTCCTGTGCGACATGCACGCCCCCGGCGTCGAGGTCCGCCCCCTGCGCCAGATCACGGGAGAGGCCGAGTTCAACGAGGTCTTCCTCACCGGCGTCCGCATCCCCGACACCCACCGCCTCGGCGCCGTCGGCCAGGGCTGGGAGGTCGCCCGCACCACTTTGATGAACGAACGCGTCTCCATCGGCGGCATGCGGATCCCCCGCGAGGGCGGCATGATCGCCCCCGTCGCCGCCGCCTGGCGCGAACGGCCCGCCCTGCGCACCCACGCCCTGCACCAGCGACTGCTCGAACTGTGGGTGGAGGCCGAGGTGGCCCGCCTCACCGGTGAACGGCTGCGCCAGCAGCTCGCCGCCGGCCAGCCCGGCCCCGAGGGCAGCGGGATGAAGCTCACCTTCGCCCGCCTCAACCAGGAGATCAGCGGCCTCGAGGTGGAACTCCTCGCCGAGCAGGGCCTCCTGTACGAGGACTGGACCATGCGCCGCCCCGAGACCGTCGACTTCACCGGCCGCGACGCCGGCTACCGCTACCTGCGCGCCAAGGGCAACAGCATCGAGGGCGGCACCAGCGAGATCCTCCTCAACATCGTCGCCGAACGCGTCCTCGGACTGCCCGCCGAACCGCGCGACGACAAGGACATCGCCTGGAAGGACCTCTCCCGATGACGACGCAGCCAGCACCGGCGCCGCAGCCCGGCCCGCCGGCCCCCGGCGCCCCCTACGACCTGCTCTACTCCGAGACCGAGGAGGAACTGCGGGCGGCCGTACGCTCCCTGCTCGCCGACCGCTGCGCCCCCGCGAGCGTCCTCGCCCGCGCCGAGAGCGGCCGCCCCCACGACCCCGCGCTGTGGCGGACCCTCGCCACCGGCATCGGCGCCGCCGGACTGCTCGTCCCCGAGAAGCTCGGCGGAGCGGGCGCGAGCCACCGCGAGGCCGCCGTCGTCCTGGAGGAGCTCGGACGGGCGGTGGCACCGGTGCCCTACCTCACCGGCTCCGTCCTCGCGACGGAGATCCTGCTCGCCGTCGCCTGCGACAGCGCCGAAGCCGCCGCCCTGGTGGCGGAGGCCGCCGCCGGACGCCGGATCTGCGTCCCCGCCCTCCCCCTCACCCTGGCCCCCGGAGCGCCCCTGCCGGCTCCGGTCCACGACAGCGGCGGCGGGGTGCTCAGCGGCACCGTCACCTCCGTCGCGGACGCGGACGCGGCCGACACCCTGCTGGTCCTGGCCGACACCGGGCTGTACGCCGTCCCCGCGGACCGCGCCGCCCTGACCGCCCTGGTCCCGCTGGACCTGACCCGGCCGCTCGCCACCGTCACCCTCGACGGCGCCCCCGGCACCCGCCTCGCGGACCCCGCCACCGCCCGGTCGGCCATCGCCGGAGCCCTGCTGTCCGGCGCCGGACTGCTGGCATCGGAGCAACTCGGGCTCGCCGAATGGTGCCTGACCGAGACCGTCGCGCACGTACGGGGCCGCCACCAGTTCAACCGCCCCGTCGGCTCCTTCCAGGCCCTCAAGCACCGCCTCGCGCGGCTGTGGCTGGACGTGGCCTCGGCCCGCGCGGCGGCCCGCGCCGCCGCCGACGCCCTGGCCACCGGGGCCCCGGACACCCCGCTCACGGTCGCGGTCGCCCAGGCCCACTGCTCGGGGGTCGCCGTCCGCGCGGCCGAGGAGTGCGTCCAGCTCCACGGCGGCGTCGGCATGACCTGGGAACACCCCGCCCACCTCTACCTCAAACGGGCGAAGGCCGACTCCCTCGCCCTGGGCACCGCCGGCCACCACCGCGGCCTGGTGGGGGACTTCGCGGAACTCCCGGCGCCCTGAGACCCCGGCGGGGGTGCCGCACACCACGGCGCCCCCGCCCCCGCTCCGGCCCGCCGCGGACCGCTTCCTATGCTCACCGCATGACGGCAACGATCACCCGGCTCACCGCCACCGCCCTCGCCGCCCACCGCGGCGAACTCGCCTCCCTGCTCGTCGACACCGTCGGCGACGGAGCCTCCCTCGGCTTCCTCGCCGGCCTCGGCCACGAGGACGCCGCCGCCTGGTGGGACTCCCTGCTGCCCGCCGTCGGCGAGGGCTCCCTCGCCCTCTGGGCCGCCCGCGGCGCCGACGGCCGCCTGGAGGGCACCGTCAGCTGGTACCGGGAGTCCAAGCCCAACGGCCGCCACCGCGCCGAGCTGCGCAAGCTCATGGTCCATCCCGCCGCCCGGGGCCGCGGGACCGCCCGCGCGCTCCTCGCCGAGGCCGAGCGGGAGGCCGCCCTCGCCGGGATCGTCCTGCTCTTCCTCGACACCGAGACCGGCAGCGGGGCCGAGCACGTCTACCGCTCCGCAGGCTGGACCGAGGTGGGCACCATCCCCGACTACGCCACCGACCCGGCCGGCGGGCTGCGCCCCACCACCCTCTTCTACAAGCACCCGGAGCACCCCGGGCACCCGGTGCGCACCGGCTGACAGGTGACCTCCCCCGGCCGCTCCTCGTTGGACCTCCGAACACGGACCGCCGAGCGAGGGAGACCGTATGTACGCAGTACCCGCCGCCCCACCGACCCGCCGCGCGGTCCTGCGTACGGCCTTCGTCGCGGCCGTGGCCGGCGGCGTGGCCGCGGCCCTGGCGCCCGTCCTGCGCGCCCGCGGCCCCCGCCAGACGCTCACCCCGGCCCCGCTCGCAGAGGAGACGTACCGGGGCCGCCACATCAGCGTCGACCTCGCCTCGGCACAGGTGCGCATCGACGGACGCCCCCTGCACGTCATGCGGCGTGCCGACGGGAGCTACCTCAGCGGGATGAACCACTTCGAGTCCTACGGGACCCCGATGGAACTCGCCCGCGCCGCCGTCGACGAGCTCGGCACCAGCCAACTGGCCGTCACGCCCCCGCAGCACGGCTGACGGACCGGAACAGGAGAAGCCCGCGTTGTACACCCGGCAGAACCAGAAGAACCTGACCAGTGCTCAGAAGAAGCGGTTCACGGCCGCGCTGCTGGAACTCAAGCGCAACGGCACCTACGACGAGTTCGTCCGTACCCACGGCACCTACTTCGTGCCCGACCGGGAGCGCAAGCGGCGCGTCGGGCACATGTCGCCGTCGTTCTTCCCCTGGCACCGGCGCTACCTGCTGGAGTTCGAGCAGCGGCTGCGGGCCGTCGACCCGCAGGTCTCCATCCCGTACTGGGACTGGACCAGCGACAACAGCCCCGCCTCCTCCCTCTGGTCCGAGGACTTCCTCGGCGGCACCGGCCGCGAGGGCGACCGCCAGGTGATGACGGGTCCCTTCGCCTACGAGCGGGGCAACTGGACGATCACCGTCGGCGTCAGCGAGGCCCGTTTCCTCACCCGCAACCTCGGCCGCCCGGCCAACCCGATCACCCTGCCGACCGCCGCCGAACTCCAGTGGGCCCTCGACGACCCGGTCTACGACTCCTCGCCCTGGGACTCCACCGCCCGCGGCGGCGGCTTCCGCAACAAGCTGGAGGGCTGGGCCGCGCCCAAGAGCGAGCGCTGGCGCAACCACAACAAGGTCCACCAGTGGATCGGCGGCCACATGACGGGCGGCACCGCTCCCAACGACCCGGCCTTCTGGCTGCACCACGCCTTCGTGGACCTGCTCTGGGACCGGTGGCAGCAGCGGCACCCCGGCTCCGGCTACCTGCCGGCGGCCCCCCTGGAGCTGGGCGACCTCCAGCGCGGCCGGGTGATCTCCCTCGACGAGCCGATGCCCCCGTGGGACGTCACCCCGCGCGAGATGCTGGGGCACCGGGGCGTCTACCGCTACGAGTGACCGGCCCCGGCCCCCGCGGGGGCCGGGGCCGCACGCAAAGGGCCCCCGCCGCACGGCGGGGGCCCTTCAGCCGGTCAGGCGGGCGAGATGATCACTCGCCGTAGCTGCCGCCCTCGGTGTGGTGGCCGTTGCCACCACCCGACGCGTTGACGCAGGTGTTGCCGAAGGCCGGGTTCAGCAGGGCGATCACGTTGACGGTGTTGCCGCAGACGTTGACCGGGATGTGGACCGGAACCTGCACCACGTTGCCGGACCCGACACCGGGGGAGCCGACCGCCGCACCGTGCGCTCCGGCATCGGCGACAGCCAGACCCGCACCGGCGGCCACGGCGGTGCCCGCCACAGCGGTGATGGCGAATGCCTTCGCGATACGCGACATCAAGATCTCCTCATGAGATGTGGGGCGCCGCATCCCTGCGGCATGTGACATGGCGTACAACGCGGCGGGAGCCCAGTGGTCACGGCCGGTTCGGCTAATGGGTGGCAGGAAAACGGACAGAGCCGGAGTACGAGCGTGCCCGAGTGACCGTTCCCGGCCGCACAAGCAACACTCCCGGCCCCCGCGCGATCCGTTCCGCGCGACCCGATCGTGCCTTGTCACGCCGTGGACGCCTGTGCGACGGTGCCCCGGAGGACACCCCGGTGAGGAGAGACGGATGAGCACAGCGGGCGGCGGACGGCCCCGGGCCGGTACCGCGGACGGCATCGTGGAGGGCCGCTGGGAGGCCGACGGCACCGCCGTCTTCCGGGGCATCCCCTACGCCGCCGTGCCCGTCGGCCCCCGCCGGTTCGCCGCCCCGCGGCCCCCGGCCCGCTGGGACGGCGTACGCGACGCCGGGGCGTTCGGGCCCACCGCGCCCAAGGTGCCCTACCCGCCCTCCTTCGCGGCCCTGCTGCCCGATCCGAAGGTCCCCGGCGCGAACTGCCTGAACCTCAACGTCTGGACCCCCGACCCGGCTCCCGGTGCCGGCCTGCCGGTGATGGTGTTCCTCCACGGCGGCGCCCACACCCGCGGCTCCTCGGCCGTCCCCGTCTACGACGGCTCCGCCTTCGCCCGCGACGGGGTCGTGCTCGTTTCGGTCAACTTCCGGCTCGGCGTGCTCGGCTACGGGCTCTTCCCCGACGCGCCCGCCAACCGGGGCCTGCTCGACCAGATCGCCGCCCTCGAATGGGTGCGGGACAACATCACGGCCTTCGGCGGGGACCCCGCCCGGGTCACCGTCTTCGGGGAGTCCGCCGGAGCCATCAGCGTCGGCGCCCTGCTCGGCGCGCCCCGGGCCGCGGGCCTCTTCGCCCGGGCCGTCCTGCAGAGCGGCGCCCCCGAGGCACTGCCGCGCGACGGGGTGCGGACCATGGTGCGGCGGATGGCCTCGCGGCTGGGAGTGCCCGCCACCGCCCGGTCCTTCGGGGCGGTGGGCCTGCCCGCGCTGCTCGCCGCCCAGGCGGCCGTGCTGCGGCGCTCCTCCCCGGTGCTGGGCGGCCCCGCCTTCGGGCTGGTCACCGATCCGGACTCGCTCCCCGCCGACCCCCTGGAGGCGGCCACCGCCTCGAAGGTGCCGCTCCTGCTGGGCTGGACCGCCGAGGAGCACCGGCTGTGGCTCGCGCCGACCGGCGGGGCGCGGCTGCTGGACCGCCTCGGCCCGGCGGCCGTGGCACTGGGCCGGCTGCGCAGCGGCAAGGACCGGGCCGCCGTACGGGCGTTGCGCGCCGCGCTGCCCGGGGTGTCCCCGGCCGACGTCGCCGGGCAGCTGATCACCGACCGGCTGCTGCGCGACCCGCTGCGGCGGCTCGCCGGGGCCGCGCGCCCGGCCCCGAGCCACCTGTACGAGTTCCGCTGGCCCAGCGGCGTACCGGGCCTCGGCGCCTGTCACGCCCTGGAGCTGGGGTTCGTCTTCGACACGCTCCGTGTGCCGGAGTCGGCCTGGCTGGCCGGGGCGGGCGCCCCGCAGGCGCTGGCCGACGAGATGCACGGCGCCTGGGTCCGCTTCGCCACCACCGGGGACCCCGGGTGGGCGCCGTGGGACGGCAACGGCCCGCCGAAGGTCTTCGACGGGCCGGAGCCGGAGGCAGTACGGGGCGCGGAGGTCGTTACTCCACGGGTCCTTCCATGACCTTGCTGATGAACTCCATCGGACCCAGGCCCATGTTCGGCACGTAGGTCTTGGCGTTGTGCTGGCCGCCCGGGATCACCCTCAGGCTGGTGTGGATCGGGCCCTTGGTGTAGGTCTGGACGAATTTCTGGACGTCCGGCAGCGTCTTCTTGTTGCTCTCGTTGTCACCGACCTGGAAGGCCAGGTAGACGTCCGGGCCCTTCTTGTCGATCAGCTGCTTGGCGAGGACCTCCGGGTTGTTCTCGGCCTTCTCCTTGTCGTGGCCCTTCCACAGGGAGGAGTCCGGGACGATGTCCGGGCCGGAGGCGATCACGGCCTTGAACTTGTCCGGGTGCTTCAGCACGGCCTTCAGACCGGCGAAGCCGCCGGTGGAGGAGCCCATGAAGGCCCAGCCGTCACGGGACTTGATGGTGCGGAAGTTCTCCCGCATCAGGTCCGGGACGTCCTCGGTCAGCCAGGTGCCCATCTTGGGCTGGCCGGGGATGTCGGAGCCGTCCCAGTAGACGCCCTTGTCGTCCGGCCCCGGGTTCAGCACCGGCATGGCGAGGATGAAGGGCTTGCCCTTGCCCTCGTGGTACCACTTGCTGATGCTCGTCTGGAGACCGAGGTCGGTGCCCATCCAGTAGTTGTTCGGGTAGCCGGCGCCGCCGGGCAGGGCGATCATGACCGGGAAGCCGCTCTTGGCGAACTTCGGGTCGTTGTACTCCTTGGGCGCCCACACCCAGACCTTGCCCGAGAAGCCGGACTTCTTGCCGGTGATGGTGGCCACGCCGATCTGCGTGCCGTCGCTCAGGGTCGAGGTGTTCTTGAAGTCGGTCTTCGGGCCGGTGGGCATCGACATCTTCGAGTTGGGCGCCTGCTTGGCCGCGCCGTTCTTGTCGCCGTCCGGGGTCTGGCCGAAGGAGACTTCCTTGCCCTTGTCGGTGAACGGGGGTATCTCGAAGTAGGCCATCGTGCCCGCGGCGATGCCGCCGAGGGCCAGGACCGCTACGCCCGCGATGATCCAGCGCTTCGCCTTGGACTTGCGGCGGGGCTCCTCCTCGTAGTACGGCTCGGCGTAGCCGTACGGGGCCTGCTCGTACGGGGGCTGGTCGTGGCGCTGCTGGTACGGCTGGTCGTACCGCTGCTGCTCGTAGTCCGGCCGCTCGTAGCGGGGCTGCGCCTGCGTGGCCTCGTCGTAGCCGCCGGGGCGGTAGTCCTGGCCCTGCGGGGCGCGGGGCGGCTGCGGCCGTCCCTGCGGGGGGCCGCCGTAGGGTCCGGCGCCCTGCGGGGGCCGGGCGTGCGGCGGTTGCGGGCGGCCGCCCTGGGGCGCGTACTGCGGCGGGCCCTGCTGTCGGCCTTGCTGCCGGCCGGAGGAGGGCTGCTGCCCTTCCGGCCGGTACGGCGGCTGGTCGTGGCCGTCGGGTTCGTACGACATCTGCGGTGGCTCTCCGGCTGTTGCTGCCCCGTGCGGGGATGGTCTGCTTCCGTTCGAATGATGAACGAAAGCGCTGCTGGGTTCCTCATTTTTACTTCTCTTGGGATTCCGTGGAGGAGTTCATTACCCGTCACCCACGGTGCCCCCGGTGTTCCCTTCCCCGTCATCCAAGCATCCGTGGATCATGCACATGCCCGGTGGGTACGGTCGCTGGACCTCGATGCGGGAAACGCGCTCGCCCCGCCCTGCCCCGGCTGGTCACCGGGGGAGGAGCGGGGCGAGGGGCGGGCGGGAACGCGGCAGCAGGACCGTTACGCCGGGATCAGCGTCCGGCGCGGGCGGCGGCGCGGAGCGGCGCTGGAGAGCCGCAGCTCGATCACCGAGCGGACGGTGGGCCACTCCTCGTCGAGGACCGAGTAGAAGGCCGTGCTGCGCACCGCCCCGTCCAGCCCCCGCGAATGGGCCCGGCGGACCCCCTCGCAGGTGAAGCCGAGACGTTCCATCGCGGCGCGGGAACGCCCGTTGCGGGCGTCCGCGCGCAGCGAGATCCGCCGCACGCCCCAGGTCTCGAAGGCGTGGCGCAGCATGAGCAGCTTCGCCTCGGTGTTGATGCCGGTGCCCTGGGCGCCCGGGGACAGCCAGGTGTTCCCGATCTCGGCGGCATCGGGGATCGCCGTCGCCGGATCACCGAAGGGGACCCCGGGGACGGCGGGCCACACCAGCGGACCCTGCCAGTAGTCGAGATCCAGGAACCGGGTCGAACCGACCACCCGGCCGTCAGTGGCTCTGACGACGGCGAACGCGAGCGATCGACCCGCTGCCTGATCGGAGAGGGCACGGTCGATGTACTCGTGGGACGCCTGCAACCCGTGCGGTACGGGAGTGAAGGCGTAAGTCGTACGATCCTCGGCCCCGGCCTCGGCCAGGGCCTCGGTGTGCTGGGGGGCGAGGGGCTCGAGCCGCACGGAGCGGCCGGCGAGGAGTACGGGTACGGGCACGGAGCCTTCGGTCCTTCTGGGCGGTGGGGTGGTTGCACAGTGTGCGCTCCTGACGTCGCCCCCCGCGCAAAACGCGGGTGAAAGGCAACGAGCGGTCAGGTGAACGCGAGTGGCTCAATGTAGCCCCTTAAAGTCCTCTCATGAACCCCCAATTTGGCAATGGCGCGGCATCGTTTTGCGACGACTTCGGCACCCGCGGCGCGGAGGCCGTCCTGCTGGTCCACGGGCACCCGTTCAACCGGTCCATGTGGGCCCCCCAGGCGGCGGCCCTGACCGCTGCCGGCTACCGGGTCATAGCCCCTGACCTGCGCGGATACGGAGACAACCCGGCGGTCGGCGAGAAGACCACGCTCGCGGACCTCGCCGACGACCTGGCCGCGCTGCTCGGGCGCCTGGGTATCGAACGGGCGGTCGTCGGAGGAGTTTCCATGGGCGGGCAGATCGCGCTCGAGCTCCGGTTGCGCCACCCGGGTCTGGTGAGGGCCCTCGTGCTCTCCGACACCTCCCCCGTCCCGGAGTCCGAGGACGGCAGGAAGTCCCGCCGGGAGCTCGCCGAGCGGCTCCTCGCGGAGGGCATGTGTCCGTACACCGAAGAGGTCATCGACAAGATGCTGGCGCCCTACAACGTCACCGGCCAGCCGGAGACCGCCGCCCGGGTCAGCGCCATGATGCGCGCCACCGACCCCCGGGGAGCGGCGGCGGCCCTGCGCGGACGGGCCGAGCGGCCCGACTACCGGCCCGTGCTCGCCGCCCTGCCCGAGGACGTCCCCTGCCTGGTGCTGGTCGGCGCGGACGACGTCTACACCCCGGTCGCCGAGGCCGAGGCGATGTGCCGGCTCGCGCCGCACGCCCGGCTCGCCGTGATCGAGGGGGCCGGGCACCTGCCGGGAGTGGAACGTCCGGAGGCCTTCAACCGGGCCCTGCTGGAGTTCCTCACCGGCCTATGACCCACGGGGCGGGCCCCGCCGGGTGGCCCCCTTGATCCGCCGCCGACCGGCCCGCGGGCGAGGGCCGGTCCGCTGGTGGACCGTGCCGGTGCCGATACGGTTCCTTCCCGCGCCCGGCGCCCCGCGCCGCCTGGCCGCCGGCCGGCTCGCCAACTCCGTCGGCGACGGCGCCTACTACGTGTGCTCCGCGCTCTTCTTCACCTGGGATCCCCGGCTGGCTGCTGCCCGGCGGACTGCTGCCGGCGGCCTCGTACGCGATGGGGCCCGCCGCCCGACGGGCGGAGTCGGCCCGGACCCGGGTCCGGGCGGCGGACGCCGCCTGAGATCATCCGGGGATGGACATGGACGACGTACTGCGCGGGCTGGCCGCCGTCGGGCCCTTCTTCACCGTCCCCTGCGGCGGGCCGCCGCCCGCGGCGGGCTTCCGGCCGCTCGCGGAGCTGTACGGGGAGCCGCTCGGGCCCTACGTCAGCGAGGTGGGCCGCAGGATCCGGAGCGGACCGGGACGGGTCGCGGCCTCCACCGCCCAGTTCGGGATCGCCTCCCGGCTGTGGTCGCTGGGCCTCGGCTGCGCCGCCCTGTCCGGGCGCCTGCCGGACCTGGACCCCGGCCGGGTGTGGTGGCGGCTGCCCGACGGAGGCTCGCTGGAACTGTGGCTGCCGGACCCGGTGGACCTGCCCGCCCGGGCCCTCGGCGAGAGCGTCCTCGGCAACCTCGCCCAGCTGGACGCCGCCCTGCGGGAGCGGTACGGGGTCTCGGCGAAGGTACTGCGGGGCAACGCCGCCTCCGGGCTGACCGGCGCCCTGCGCGTCCTGCTCGACCGGGTCCCGCCCGGGCCGGGCGGGGTGGCCGTGGAGCTGGCCTCGGCCCTCCTCGCCGACGACGGTCCCCTCGCCGGCACCGGCACCTTCGTCCACGAGCCGGGGCTGGGCGTGGCCTTCGTACGGCGCAGCTGCTGCCTCTACTACCGGGTGCCGGGCGGCGGACTCTGCGGGGACTGCGTGCTGCGGACCCGGTAGGCACCCCGCCCGCCGGGCCGCGGCGTCAGCGGGCCCGCAGCGGGTCGAGCAGGCCCTCCGGCAGGTACTCCGTACCGGCGAGGGCCGCCGGATCCGGGGCCCAGCCCGGCGGCAGGCCCACGGGCCAGCGCGGCAGCGGCACGGGCTGGGTCTCGCCGAGCCTGCGGCCCACGGCCTCGCGCAGCTTCGGCAGCATCGAGTAGAGCTTGTCGCCGGGGCAGGCGGTGCTGTTGAAGTCGCGGTGCCCGTAGATCTCGGAGGCGGGCACGTCGTACTGGCGGCAGACGTGGGCGCACAGGTCGGCCAGGGCGGAGAACTGCGCCGCCGGGGGCTCCTGGGTCGTGTAGGTGCCCTCGTTCTCGATGCCGATGGCCGCACTGTTCTGGCCCACGCAGTGGGCGGCCCGCACCAGCCGGTTCCCGGCGGTCAGCGCGGCCAGGCTGCCGTGGCGGCCCTCCATCGTGAAGGCGCCCCGGCTGATGGTGAAGTGCTGGCCGGTGTCGATCCAGCCCTGCATGTCCATGTGGTACGTCTGGACGGCGCGGGCCAGCCTGTGGGCCCGTTCCCGCGAGTAGTCCGTGACGTTGGCCGTCGCTGTGTGGTGCACGATGATCCGCTCGGGGCGCGAGCCGAGGACCACCACGGGCTCGGACGGCTCCCGCGCCCCCCAGCCCGCGCAGTCGGTGATCTGCGGCACCGTGGAGCCGTCCCGGCCCCCGAGCGCCCCGCGACCGAGGGAGACCTGGGCCGCGGAGGCGGTGGCGGAGGGCAGGACGGTGAAGGCTCCGAGCGCGAGCGCGGCGGAGACCAGGTTCCGGCGGGAGAGGCGGCCGGGGGGTGTGGATGTCATGGATCAGCCTGTTCCGGTGGGGGGTAGGCATCCATAGAAGGGGCCCGCACCGCGCGGGGCACGCAGGCGCTCCGTGGGCCGGTCCGGAGTACCGGCCGAACGGTGCACGCGGACACGGATCCCCTCCGACCGCGGAGGAGAGCCGGACGCGTTCCGAAGGCCGTTGCCCCGGCACTGCGGCCGTCTGCGGCTGCTCCCGCCCCGGCCCTGCCGCCTCACCGTGGTCTTTCCGGTCATCTGCCTGTTCAATGCGGCAGATGACCGAGACCGATACCGACCAGGGTGCCTGGGCCGCGCTGTTCGAGGACTTCCGTCCCTCCCCGTCCACCGCCAGGGCGTGGCTGGGAGGTCTCGGGTACAACCGGGCCGCCCCCGCCGAGGTACTGATCGGCCTCTTCGACGCGGCGGAGCCGCCCCGCCCGTACTTCCTGTGCCGCGACGACCTCCCGCCCGGGGTACTGGACGCGGCGGCCGTCCACCCCGCGAGGACCGTCCGCGTCGCGGCCGCGGAATCGGGAAGGCTCTCGCCGGGGCAGTGGACCCGGCTCCTCGCCGCCACCGAGAGCGCGGCACTCCGCGATGTCCTGGCGGAGCTGGCCGCGGAGCAGGCCGCGTACCGGGAGGCCCGGTGGCGTACCGGCGTGGAACGGGCGCCGGACTCCGGCTCCCGGCCCCCCAGCGGCCCGGCCGAGATCGAAGCGATGGCCGCCGGCGTTCCGGACATCACCCCCGATCACCGGACGTACGCGCTGTGGTGGATCGGGGCCCTCCACGACGACCCCGGTGCGATGCGCCGGCTCGCCGCGTCGCCGAACCTGTGGATCCGCCGCAGCGTGGCCCGCGCCCCGCACCTGCCGCCCGACGTCTTGGAACGCCTCGCCCGGGACGAGGACCGCGTCGTGCGCCTGTTCCTCGCGGAGTCCTGCGAGGACGCCCCGGCGGACCTGCTCCTGGAGGTGTGGAGCTGGTGGCAGGGCAGCTTCTCCTTCCCCGGGCGGCCCCGCGGCCACCCCAACTTCCCCCGCCGCGACCTCCTGCGCTTCGCCGGGGATCCCGAGCCGCGCCTGCGCCTGCTCGCCCTCGACGATCCGGCGTCGGACGCCGGCCTCGTCGAACGGTTCGGCCATGACCCCGACACCCGGGTACGGAGCCGGGCCGCGGCGGACCACCGCCTGTCACCCGCGTCGGCGGTCCGGCTGGCGGCCGACGCCGACTCCGGGGTCCGCTGCTCGGCCCGGCAGAACCCGGCCCTGCCGCCGCACGCCCTGATCCCCCTGCTCCTGGACGAGCACAGTGCCGAGGAGGCCGCCCGCAACCCGGCCGTTCCGGTGGTGGTCATGCACCGCCTGGTCTCGCTGGCGGCCGCGCGGGCGTGAAATCGGCGCGGGGGGGGGGGGGGGGGGGGGGGGGGGAGGTGTCGCCTCGTCTGCGGCCAGCCTCGCGGGAGCGTTGAGGAG
>NZ_JBVHWK010000003.1:0-24819 GCF_055569445.1 Streptomyces sp. NPDC029122
CACGCCGCCAGCGTTCGTCCTGAGCCAGGATCAAACTCTCCATGAATGTTTACCGGCTATCCGGTGCACACGCACGAAAGAGCGGGTCAGTCACGTCGGAATAAGACCGACTGACCACAACGTCCTCGCTGTGTTCGTTGCCTGCGAGCATCACCCGAAGGCGACCTCACAGGTCTTTTTCAAAGGAACCTCATCCACCGAAGTGGACGGGGTATCAACTTCTGGCGTTGATTTTTGGCACGCTGTTGAGTTCTCAAGGAACGGACGCTTCCTTTGTACTCACCCTCGCGGGCTTTCCTCCGGGCTTTCGTTCTGTTCTTCGTTCTTGCGTTTCCGACTCTATCAGATCCTTTCGGGCCTGACCCCCAGTCAGTGGGGTTTGTCTTCCGGGCTGTTGGGCCCTTCCGACTCCTGAACTCTAGCGGATTTCCCCGGCAACCGATAATCGGGCCTGCGGAAATGAATTCGGGCATGCCGAATTTGTTCCCAGTGGGAGATCGTGCTGAGTAGGTTGCCGCAACGGGGCGGCGGGATTCGTTGACTCCGGAACCTTCCGGCCCCGGGGCAACTCGAAGAACCTTACGGATCCACGAGGGGTGTGTCAACCGGCGAGGTCGGGGCCGGTCAGGCCCGGGACTGGAGCTCCTCCACGCGGTCCAGGAGCCGGGTCAGCATGTCTCCCAGTACTCCGCGCTCCGCCGTGGAGAGGTCCTGGAGGAGGTCCTCCTCGAAGACCGTGGCCGCGCGCATCGCGTCGAGCCACTTGCTGCGGCCCTCGTCCGTCAGCTCCACGATCACGCGGACCCGGTTGGACTCGTCCCGTTCGCGGGTGACCAGACCCTCCGCCGTCATGCGGTCGATCCGGTGGGTCATCGCGGCCGGCGTCAGGCCCAGCTGCTTCGCGAGCTCGCTCGGACCCATCCGGTAGGGCGACCCGGAGATGACGAGGGCCTTGAGGACCTCCCACTCCGCGTTGCTGATGCCCAGGGCCGCGGTCTGGCGGCCGTACGCGACGTTCATACGGCGGTTCAGCCGGCTCAGCGCCGAGACCACCTTCTCGACCTGGGGGTCGAGGTCCTGGAACTCGCGCTGGTAGACGGCGATCTGCTCATCGAGGCTCGGCTCGTGGACGGGCGTAGCGCCGTCGGGGGTGTCACCCATGGTCCGAAGTATCGCATGAACCCGTTGGCATCTAACTCCTTCGATGTGTAGAGTTAAGGATCGAAGTTTAGGTGTGAAGTTCTGAAGTCTTCAGTCTTCGGCTCTCAAGGCAGGTGAGAAGTGACCAAGGTGATGGGCGCTGCGATGCGGCGGATCCAGGCCGGCAACGCGCTGACCGCGTTCGGCATCGGTTTCACGGTTCCGTTCCTCTACATCTATGTGGCGCAGGTGCGAGGTCTGGGCTCCATGGCCGCCACGAGCGCGTTCGTGGCGTTCGCCCTGGGCGCTCTCGTCGCGCTGCCCTTCACCGGCCGGGTCATCGACCGGCGTGGTCCGGTGCCCGTGGTCATGGGTGCCGCCGTCACCGCGTCGGTGGGTGCGCTCTCGCTCGGGCTCTCCACCGGCGTCGCCCCGATCCTGCTCTCCGCTCTGGCGCTGGGCGCCGGGCAGGCCGTGATGCAGCCGGCGCTGGCCACGATGATCGTGTGGTGCTCGACGCCGTCGACCCGTACGCGTGCCTTCGCCCTGCAGTTCTTCATGCAGAACCTCGGCCTGGGCATCGGCGGGCTCGTGGGCGGCCAGATCGTCGACGAGAGCCGTCCGGGCAGCTTCACCCTGCTGTTCGGCATCGAGGCCGTGATGTTCCTGGTGCTGGCGGTCGTGATCGCCACCGTGCGCATGCCGCACGTGCAGAACATCAGTGACGCGATGGCCAAGGACGCGGCGCCGGCCGGCGGCGGCTGGAAGCGGCTGCTGGGCCACAAGGCGATGGTCCAGCTGTGCGTGCTGGGCTTCGTGCTGTTCTTCGCCTGCTACGGGCAGTTCGAGTCGGGTCTGGCGGCCTTCGGTACCGAGGCCGCGGGGATCTCCCCCTCCACCCTCGGGTTCGCGCTCGCCGCCAACACGGGTGCGATCGTCGTGGCGCAGTTCGTGGTGCTGAAGCTGGTCGAGAAGCGTCGCCGGTCGCGGGTCATCGCGCTGGTCGGGCTGATCTGGACGGTGGCGTGGCTGATCGCCGGGTTCTCGGGCCTGGGGCACGGGAGCGCGATGATGGCCGCCGCCGCGTTCATCACCACGTACGCGCTCTTCGGCATCGGTGAGGCGATGCTGTCGCCGACGCTGGCGCCGCTGGTCGCCGATCTGGCGCCGGAGGGTTCGGTCGGGCAGTACAACTCGGCCTTCGCCCTGGTCAAGCAGATGGCGCTGGCGCTCGGGCCGCTGGGTGTGCCGCTGGGGGCGGGGATTCCGATGCTCTACATCGGGGTGTTCGTGCTCGTGTCGCTCGGGATCTCGGTGCTGGCGCTGCGGCTGGGCAGGCGGCTGAGCCCGGTGCAGGACAACCCGTCCGTGGTGAGCAGGGTCGTGGCGCAGGGGCCGGCGGTCGCCGGGAAGCCGGCCGTGGCCGTGGAGCGGGCGGAGCGCGTGTCCGCGTGATGCGTGGGAGCAGGGAGAGCCTCCGGTCCTTCGGGCCGGGGGCTCTTCCTGTTTCGGGTGCCTATTTGTCGGGCAGGGCGAACTCGCACCAGACGGCCTTGCCTCCGCCGGGGGTGCGGCGGGAGCCCCAGGCCGAGGCGATGGTGGCGACGATCGAGATGCCGCGGCCGGTCTCGTCGGCCGGTTCGGCGCGGCGGCGGCGGGGGAGGTGGTCGTCCCCGTCGGTGACCTCGACGATCAGGCGGCGGTCGGTGCGGCGCAGGCGCAGGTGCATGGGCGGGGTGCCGTGCTGGAGGGAGTTCGCGACGAGCTCGCTGGCGGCGAGGACGCCGAGGTCGCACAGCTCGACGGGGAAGCGCCAGGAGCTGAGGACGCCCTGGGCGAAGGCGCGGGCGCGCGGGGCGGCCTCGACGCCGCCGAGGAGTTCCAGGGCGGCGTTGTGGAAGAGCTCGGCGTCGACGCCGGTGCGGGCGGGCTGCTGGAGGACCATCACGGCGACGTCGTCGTCGTGGTCGGCGTCCACGCCGAGGGCGCGCATCAGGCGGTCGCAGATGATGGCGGGGGTGCCCTGGGCGCCGGAGAGGGCGCGCTCGAGGGCGGCGACGCCTTCGTCGATGTCCTCGCCGCGGCGTTCTACGAGGCCGTCGGTGTAGAGGACGGCGGTGGAGCCGGGGCCGAGGGCGATGGTGCCCGAGGTGTGCAGCCAGCCGCCGGTGCCGAGGGGCGGGCCGGTGGGGTCGGCGGCGCGGCGTACGGTGCCGTCCTCGTCGCGGACCAGGATGGGGAGGTGGCCGGCGGAGGCGTAGGCCAGCAGTCCTTCGTTGGGGTCGTGGACGGCGTAGACGCAGGTCGCGATCTGGCTGGCGTCGATCTCGGCGGCGAGGCCGTCGAGGAGCTGGAGGACCTCGTGCGGGGGCAGGTCGAGGCGGGCGTAGGCGCGGACGGCGGTGCGGAGCTGGCCCATGACGGCGGCGGCGCGGACTCCGCGGCCCATGACGTCGCCGATGACGAGGGCGGTGCGGCCGGCGCCGAGGGTGATGACGTCGTACCAGTCGCCGCCGACGGCGGCTTCGGTGCCGCCGGGCTGGTAGGTGGCGGCGACGCGGAGGTCGTCGGGCTGTTCGAGCTCCTGGGGGAGCAGGGAGCGCTGGAGGGTGACGGCGGCCTCGCGCTGGCGGCGCTCGCTGGCGCGCAGGCGTTCGACGGCTTCGGCGTGGTCGGTGACGTCGGCGAGGTGGACCAGGATGCCGGTGTGCTCGGGGTCCGGTTCGCCGTCGGTGACCGCTTTGGGGAACTCGACCGGGGTGCAGGTGACGGTGTACGAGCTGCCGCCGCCGGGGGCGGTGCGGTTCTTGGCGGTACGGGGCTTGCCGCTGCGCTGGACCTGGTCGAGGAGCGGGAGCAGGCCGAGCTCGCCGAGTTCGGGGAGGGCGGTGTGGGCGGGGGCTCCGGTGGGGCGGGGGCCGAAGCCGGCGGTGTAGGCGTCGTTGACGTAGGCGACGCGGTGCTCGGGGCCGTGGACGAGGGCGACGAGGGCCGGGAGCAGGCCGAGGACTTCCCGTACGGGCAGTTCGTCGAGGGCGGGGACGGCGGGGAGCGGTGCCATGCCGGTGCCGCGGACAGTGGCGTCGGCCGGGGCGCCCTCCTGGGACGCGGCACGGTGGGCGGCGCCGCGGGCCGCCGGGACGGAGCCCTCACCGCGTTTGGCCTGGGCCGCGGCGTGCTCGTTCCGGGCGGCGGCGCGGCGCGTGCCGGGAAAGCGGGCGCTCCAGCGCGTGAAGTTCACTGCGTTCAAGCCTCGTGGTGTCGCAGGTGGTCGCGGTGTGTCCGCCCGGCGGTGCCGGGTGGTGCCCCTGTGGTCGGTCGCTGGACGGTGTCGCCCGGTGGGTGTCGCCGGCGGGCGTCACTCGCCGGGTGTCACTCGCCGGCGTCACTGTGTGCAGGCATGAGCCCACCTATGGTCACACGTCCAGTGTGGCCGACGGCACTGACAACGTCAGCCCTGCTTGTCCTGCGGTGGGTCGGGGGCGGGCCGGGGCGGCTGGTTCCGGGGACCTCCGCCCGCGGCGAGTTCGAATTCTGCCCTGGGGTGTTCGAGGGATCCGAGGGAGACGATCTCGCGTTTGAAGAGGCCGGCGAGGGTCCATTCGGCGAGGACCCGCATTTTGCGGTTGAAGGTGGGGACGCGGCTGAGGTGGTAGGCGCGGTGCATGAACCAGGCGGGGTAGCCCTTGAGCTTGCGGCCGTAGAGCAGCGCGACGCCCTTGTGGAGGCCGAGCGAGGCGACCGAGCCGGCGTACTTGTGGGCGTACTCGGTGAGGGCCTCGTCGCGCAGGGCGGCGACCAGGTTGTCGGCGAGCTGCTTGGCCTGGCGTACGGCGTGCTGGGCGTTGGGGGCGCACTCGCGGGCGGGTCCTTCGGCGCCGCTGTCGGCGGTGATGTCGGGGACGGCGGCGGCGTCGCCGGCGGCCCAGGCGTGTTCGACGCCTTCGACGGTGAGGAAGGAGGTGCAGGTGAGGCGTCCGCGTTCGTTCTTGGGGAGGTCGCTGGCGGCGAGGATGGGGTGGGGTTTGACGCCGGCGGTCCAGACGATGGTGCGGGTGGGGAAGCGGGAGCCGTCGCTGAGGACGGCGACGCGGTTCTCGCAGGATTCCAGGCGGGTCTCGAGGCGGACGTCGATATTGCGGCTGCGCAGCTCACGGACGGTGTAGACGCCCATTTCGGGGCCCACCTCGGGGAGGATCCGGTCGCTGGCCTCGACCAGCACCCATTTCATGTCCTCGGGCTTGACGTTGTGGTAGTACCGGGCCGCGTACCGGGCCATGTCCTCCAGTTCGCCGAGTGCCTCGACGCCGGCGAAACCGCCGCCGACGAAGACGAAGGTGAGGGCGGCGTCGCGGATTGCGGGATCGCGGGTGGAGGAGGCGATGTCCATCTGTTCGATGACGTGGTTGCGCAGGCCGATGGCCTCTTCCACGGTCTTGAATCCGATGCCGTAGTCGGCGAGCCCGGGGACGGGGAGGGTGCGGGAGACGGAGCCCGGGGCGAGGACGAGTTCGTCGTATTCGATCTCGATGCCGCCGGTGCCCTCCTCGGTGGTGGCGAGGGTGGTGACGGTCGCGGTCCGCTTGGCGTGGTCGATGCGCCGGGCCTCGCCGATGACGATGCGGCAGCGGTCCAGGACGCGGCGCAGGGGGATCACGACGTGCCGGGGCGAGATCGCGCCGGCCGCGGCTTCCGGGAGGAAGGGCTGGTACGTCATGTAGGGCTCCGGGGTCACCACGGTGACCTCGGCTTCGCCGGCTCTCAGCTTCCGCTGGAGGCTCAGGGCCGTGTACATGCCGACGTAGCCCCCGCCGACGACGAGGATGCGCGTGCGGGGCGGGGTACCGGGGTCGTCGCCCCGGGAGTTAGCAGCCTTCACCACCCCATGACGCAACGTGGCCGGGAGTTTGTCCACAGGCCCGGCACATTGTGTGACCGGTGGGGGTGGCGGGACGGGGTTGTCAGGAGATCCCGATCACGTTAAAAGTCCGCAGGTCAGGGCTCCGGAAGGGGCGATTCCGGGGAGTTGTGGCGGAAAAGTGGGGGTGAATGCTCCGATCGGGCGGTGCTCGGTCGGGGGCTGCCCCTTCTGAATTGACTCTGGCTCAACTATGTTCGTATCTCGTCGAGGATGTAGGACCTGGGCCCTCATGACCGTGGCCCCCCTCGACACGAAGGCGGGGAGTGTCTCCGGGGGGAGACAAGTGATTACCGGGGGATACATATGAACATTTCCGATTTCCATGGCTCTGTCACCGCTCTGTCCGCGGAGACCGGCGGCCGCGTGATGGCAGGCTCGACCACCCACGGAGTGGGCCGGTCCACGCCGCTGCGCGTCGACGCACAGCGCAACCTCGAGCACGTCCTACGGGCGGCCCGGGAAGTCTTCGGCGAGCTCGGCTACGGGGCTCCGATGGAGGACGTGGCACGGCGGGCGCGGGTCGGTGTCGGGACCGTCTACCGGCGGTTCCCCAGCAAGGACGTGCTGGTCCGGCGGATAGCCGAGGAGGAGACCGCCCGGCTGACCGAGCAGGCCAAGTCCGCCCTGGGGCAGGAGGAGGAGCCGTGGCAGGCGCTGTCGCGCTTCCTGCGCACCTCCGTGGCCTCCGGAGCGGGCCGGCTGCTCCCGCCGCAGGTCCTGCGGGTCGGCTCGGCCGCCGAGGAGGACGCCGCCGAGGAGGAGGCCGCGGTCCGCGTGCCGCACCAGCGCCAGGCCGTCGGCGGTGCGGCGGAGCTGCGCGTCGTGGGCGCGCGGTCCTCGGTCGAGGACGAGCCCTCGGAGGACGCCGGAGCGGGTGCGCTGCTGGAGGTCGTCGGTCAGCTGGTGGACCGGGCACGGGAAGCCGGTGAGCTGCGCGCCGATGTCACGGTGGCCGATGTGCTGCTGGTGATAGCGACCGCCGCGCCCGCCCTGCCCGACCCGGCTCAGCAGGCCGCGGCTTCGGCCCGGCTGCTGGAGATCCTGCTCGAGGGGCTGCGCTCCCGCACGGCGTGAGGAGGCGCCTCGGCCGCGGGTGAACCGCCGCCCCGGCCGAGCGTTCGAGCCGAGTCGTTGACGGGCCGGTCCCCGCAGGGGTGGGGACCGGCCCGTCGACGGCGGAGCGGGCCGGGGGTGGTTGGCAGGGGTTGCGGGATGGTCGGCCGGAGGGCGGCTGTCGGGCGTAGGGGCCGGGCGTCAACGGGGGGGCGCTTGATGGCGCATCGCTCGAAGGGATGACGAACCGTACGGCGACTCGCCGGACCTTGCCCGGACGGGTGGATGGCACGGAGACGGCCCCGGGGCGCCAACGCCGTGTGACAGGCTGGATCGGTGTACCGGTTCGAGTGTGTCGTGCGGGGGCTTCCGCGATGAGCGTTGACGGGCGGGACGAGTCTCTCGGTGGCGTCGGTGGAACCGGCGGCGAGGTGGGGGCCGGCAGCCTGCCCGACCGGCAGGTCCCGGCCCAGCGCGAACGCGGCGGACGGCATGCCGCCTCCGGGCCGTTGGACGGTGAACTGCCCCCCTCTGACGGCGACTTGATCAGCCGGATGCGCGGTGGGGACGACGGCGCCTACGAGGAGCTGTTCCGCCGGCACGCCGACGCGGTACGGCGCTACGCCCGGACCTGCTGCCGGGACGGGCACACCGCCGACGACCTCACCGCCGAGGTGTTCGCGCGAACCCTGCAAGCGGTACGGGGCGGGGCCGGGCCGGACCAGTCGGTGCGGGCCTACCTCCTGACCACCGTGCGGCGGGTCGCCGCGGCCTGGGCGAAGACCGCCCGGCGGGAGCATCTGGTCGAGGACTTCGCGGTGTTCGCGGAACAGGCCGCCGCGGGTGCGGAGAGCGCCGGAGGGCTGTCCGGCGGCGACACCCTGGAACTGGGCGCCGATGTCCGGGCCATGCACGAAGCCGAGCGGTCGCTCGCGATGCAGGCCTTCCGGAGCCTGCCGGAGCGGTGGCAGGCCGTGCTGTGGCACACCACCGTCGAGGAGGCCTCGCCGAGTGCGATCGCCCCGCTGTTCGGCCTGAGCGCCAACGCGACGGCGGTGCTGGCCAGCCGGGCCCGGGAGGGCCTCAAGCAGGCCTACCTCCAGGCCCATGTGAGTTCCGCGCTCAGCTCGGGCGGCGACTGCGCCCGGTACGCGGACCGGCTGGGCGCGTACGCCCGGGGCGGGCTGCGGATGCGGGCGGAGCGGGGGCTGCGCAAGCACCTCGAGGAGTGCGCCAAGTGCCGGCTCGCCGCCGGAGAGCTGAAGGACGTCAACGCGGGCATTCCCGCGCTGCTGCCGGTGGCGGTCATCGGGTGGTTCGCCGCCGGGTACGCCGCCAAGGCGGCCGGGGTGGTGGCCGGTGGGGCCGTCGCCGCCGGGGGCGCGGGGGCCGCCGCCGCGGCGGGCGGATCCTCGGCCGGGGCCGGGGCTGCGGGGGCTGCCGGGGCCGGGGCTGCCGGGGGGACCGGGGCGGGGGGTGCCGGTGGGGCCGGGGGGGCGGTGGTCTCCGAGGGGCTGGGCCTGCCCGCCAAGGCCGCCATCGCGGCCGGGATCGCGGTCGCCGCTGCCGCCGGGGTGGTGTTCGCCCTGGCCGGGGACGATCCCGAGCCGCAGGCCGCGCCCCCACCCGGGGTGGTGGCGCCGGTGGCGCCGGTGGCGCCCGAGCCGCCCGCGCCGTCCTCGCCCGCCGCGCCGGAGTCGACGCCGCCCGGGGATCCGACGCCGGCGGCACGGGCCGTGCCGCCCCGGCGGAGCGCGGTGCCGTCCGCGCCACGGTCCTCGGCCCCCGCTCCCCCGGCCGTGCGGCCGCCGGCACCGGCGGGCCTCCGGCCGAAGCCGGCCCCTTCGCGGCCCCGGCTGACGGCACCGCCGCCGCAGGGGTTCCGGCTGGCCGGTCTGGGGCACTCCGCGTACGGGAAGGGCACCGGCCCCGAGCTAGAGACCTGGCGCAGCAGCTGGGTGTGGCAGCGGTGGGGGCTGGTGGTCGGCGGCCGGCAGTTCGCGCAGGGGATCACCGTCCACTCCCGCTCCTCGGTGGAGATCACCCTCAACCGGCAGTGCACCCGCTTCTCGGCGCGGGCCGGGGTGGACGGGCTGTCGCTGCTGACCGACGGGACGGTGCGGTTCTCCGTCTACGGCGACGGGCGGCGGCTGTGGCGTTCCGGCCCGCTCGGGTACGACGACGCCCCGATGCCGGTCGAGGTGCCGCTGGCCGGGCACACGAAGCTGCGGCTGGTGGTGGAGCAGGTCCGGCAGGGGCGCCTGCCGACGCTGGCGAGCTGGGCCGACGCGGTGATCAGCTGCGGCTGAGGCCGGCCGCCTCGGTGACCGCGCCGAGTACCGCGAGGACCTCGCCCGGGGTCAGGCTCCGGCCCTCGGCCTCCGCCCGGGCCTGGCCTGCCGCCCCGAGAGCGGCGCGGGTGCGTTCCGGGAGCCCCTCCAGGGCGGCCTCCTCCGGGACCGGGCGGGGGAGGCCCGCGCGCCAGGCGGTGGCCGCCGCGAGGACTCGTACGCTCTCCTCGGGACGGCCGGCGTCGGCCAGGAACAGTGACGCCGCCTCGGCGATGCCGGCCAGGACGCGTTCCGCGCAGTGCGCCTCCACCGCGCCGGCGAGGACCGGGCCGATCCTCGCCAGCCCTGCCCGGGCGCCGTGCTCACGGGCCTCCAGGACGGCCTCGATGAGGCCCAGCCCGGCGGTGAACTGCGCGGGCACGCTGCCCTGCTCGGCCGCGGCGCGGGCGGCGGCGCACTCGGCGCGTACCCGGTCGTGGTCGCGGCGCTGGAGGGCCAGCGTGGCGGACAGGAACCGGGCGAAGGTGCTCACGTCGTACACCCCGCCGTGCTCGTCGGCCTCGCGGTCGGCCTCCGCCAGCAGCTTCTCGGCGGTGTCGAAGTCCCCCTCGCGGTAGGCGGTCTCCGCGATGCGGGCGATCGCGAAGGGTGCCTCGATGCGGGCGCCGACCTCCCGGGCGAGGCGCAGGCACTCCTCGTAGGCGGCGCGGGCGGTGGCGTACTGGCCGCGCGAGAGGGCGGCTTCCCCGGCGGCGCTGGCCACCTGGGCGCGGATCCAGCGGTCGCCGACGCGGGGGGCGAGGTCCTGGAGCTCGATGAGGTCGGTGTCCGCGGTGGAGAGGCCGCCGGTCGTGTCGATGGCGAAGTGGGTGCGCATCAGCAGGGGGATCGCGAGCTCCCATTCGCCGCCGTGGCGCCGGCAGTTGGCGATCGATTCGTCGATGCTCGTGTGGAAGCCGACGGTGTCGCCGGTGAGGAAACAGATCGTGGGCCAGAGCATGCCGGGGAAGCGGGTGGCCTCCGGGGTGCCGCGGCGGAAGACCTCCTTGATGCGGGCGGCGAGGGCCTGGTGCTCGGGCGTGCGGAACCATTGCGGGCCGGTGCTCTCGGCGCGCAGGAACATGTGGAGCATGCGCAGGCGCATGTGGGGCCAGTAGTCCGGGGAGTCCTCGGGCGGTTCGACGGGGATCCGGGCGAGGAGGCGGGCGGTCCAGTCGGCGCCCTCGGCGCGGTAGTCGCGCAGCCACCAGAACCAGCCGAGGGCGGAGAGCAGGCGTTGGGCGGCCTCGGTGTCGCCGCCGTCCGGGTCCCCGCCGGTGGTGGTGTCGAGGGCTGAGCGGAGGTTGTCGAGCTCGGTCTCGACGCGGCGGATCCAGGGCAGCTGGCCGGCGGAGCGCAGCAGCGGCTCGGCGCGCTCGGCGAGGGCGACGTAGTGGGCGGCGTGGCGGCGGGCGGTGGCGCGGGCGTCGGCCGGGTCCGCGGCGAGGCGTTCGGCGGCGTACTCGTGGATGGTCTCCAGGAGGCGGTAGCGCATGCCGTCGGGGCCGGGGTCGGCCTGGACGAGGGACTTGTCGACGAGGGCCGCCATGGCTTCGGCGACATCGGTGACCTCGGTGGTGCCGGTGGTGTCGGTGGTGTCGGTGATGACCCGGGTGGTGTCGGTGGTGTCGTCCGCGCAGACGGCTTCGGCCGCTTCCAGGTCGCAGCCGCCGGCGAAGGCGGACAGCCGGGCGAGGACGGTGCGCTCGGCGTGGTCGAGGAGGTCCCAGGACCAGTCGACGACGGCGCGCAGCGTCTGCTGGCGGGGCAGCAGCGTGCGGGCGCCGCCGGTGAGGAGGCGGAACCGGTCGTCGAGCCGGTCGGCGATCTGGCGCGGGGTGAGCAGGCGCAGCCGGGCGGCGGCCAGTTCGATGGCGAGCGGCAGCCCGTCGAGGCGGGCGCAGATCTCGGCGACGGCGGCCGGGTCGTCACCGGGACGGAAGCCGGGGCGGGCGGCGGCGGCACGGTCGGCGAACAGCCGGTGCGCGGGGGCGGGCGGCAGCGGTTCGACGGGGCGCAGGAACTCGCCCGGCACACCGAGGGGTTCGCGGCTGGTGGCCAGGATCCGGACGCCGGGGCAGTGGGTGAGGAGGCGTTCGGCGAGTTCCGCGGCGGCTCCGATGACGTGCTCGCAGTTGTCCAGGACGAGGAGCAGGCGGCGGTGCGCGCAGTGTTCGACGAGGGCGGCGGTGGGGTCGTCGTCGGCGGTGGTCCGCTCGCGGGCGACGAGGCCGTTCTCGCGCAGGCCGAGGGCGCTGAGGACGGCGCCGGGGAGGGCCGCCGGGTGGTCGAGGCGGGCGAGTTCGACGAGCCAGCCGGAGTCGGGCCGGGCGGCGGCCGCGTGCTCGGCGAGGCGGGTCTTTCCGGAGCCGCCGGGGCCGGTGAGGGTGACGAGGCGTACGCGGTCCAGGTCGGCGGCGAGGGCGGCGAGTTCGGGTTCGCGGCCGACGAAGGAGGTCAGGCGGGGCCGGATGTTGCCGCGGGGCTGCGGGGGCGGGGTCCGGAGCAGCTCGGCGTGCAGGGCGCGCAGCACCGGGCCGGGATCGGCGCCGAGGCCTTCGGCGAGGTCGCGGCGGGTGCGCTCGTAGGCGGCGAGGGCGTCGGCGGGGCGGCCCGCGGCGCGCAGGGCGCGGATCTGCTGGGCGCGCAGTGGTTCGTCGTACGGATGCTCCTGGATCAGGGCCTCGATCTCCGGCAGGAGTTCGGCGGGAGCGGTGGCGCCGCCGCGCAGGTCGGCCTCGACGCGGTCCCGCTGGGCGCGGGCGCGGCGGGCCTCGCAGGCGGCGGCGTGTGCGGCGCGGGCCGGTTCGGGGAGGTCGGCGAGGGCGCGGCCGCGCCACAGGGCGAGGGCCTCGCGGAGGGTGGTGGCGGCGGTGGCGGGGTCGGTGGTCAGCTGCTCGGCGCCGAGGGCCGCGAGACGGGTGAAGCGGTGGAGGTCGACGGCGTCGCGGTCGGCGGTGAGGCGGTAGCCCCCGGCGGGGTCGGTGGCCAGCTGCCCGGCGCCGAGGGCGCGGCGCAGGCGGGAGACGAGGGCCTGGAGGGCGGCGGGGGCGTCCTGGGGCGGGTCGTCGCCCCAGACCTCGTCGACGAGGTCGGTGACGGACGCGGCGGCCGGGGCGCCGGCGCGCAGGGCGAGGGCGGTGAGGAGCGCGCGCAGCCGGGCGCCGCCGGGGGTTCGGGGGGCGCCGGTGTCGTCGTGTGCCTCGGTGGGGCCGAGGATTCGATACCGCACCGGCCAATTCTGCCTTGCCCCTGCGGGGGGCGCGGGTGGGTTTTCCCGGCGGGGCGGCCGGCGCGCCGCGGCGGGGGCCGGGCCGTCGGTCGGCCGCGGGCCGTGTGCCGCCGCGCGGAGCGGGTCCCCTACCCGCCCTTCGCCCGTTCCCCGTGGCTCCGCCCCGGATCCCGCGCCTCAAACGCCGGCGGGGCTGGAACATCGGGGCCGCGCCCCGGGCCGGCGTCCGGCCGGGCCGACACCGTGGGAACACCCGAGGCCCCGAAGACCCCCGGGCCCCACCCCCGCCCCGCCGCCCGGCGCGCCCGTCAGCGGCTGGCCGGGAGGGCGGGTGGGGTGAGGCGGGGGAGGCGGGTGTCCAGGGGCGGGACCGCGCGGCGGCGGGGGGTGGAGGTGCCGGTCCAGCAGGTGCCGCGGCGGGCCAGGAGGCGGCGGAGCCACAGTTCCATCGAGACGAGTTCCGCGAGCCCGTCGAGCGGGACGGGCCGGCCCTCCGCCGCGTCGATCAGGGCCTGCTGGACGACGCGGGCGTCGACGAGGCCGGCGTCCGCGAGGAGCGGTGCCGTGAAGAGGGCCAGCAGGGAGGTGAGGGCGGCCCGCAGTCCCAGGCGGGTGGCGGTCTCGTTCGGGGTGTGCGAGGTGGCGCCCCAGCCGGGCGGGAGTTCGCGTACCCCGGCGGAGGCCAGGACGCTGCGCAGGATCTCGGCGCGGGCTCCGGGCTGTACCCGCAGGGACTCGGGCAGGGCGCGCGCGGCCCGTACGACCTGGTTGTCGAGGAACGGCGTGTGCAGGCGCTGGCTGCGGACCTCCACGGCCTGCTCGAAGACCCGGTGGTCGGCGGCGTGACGGGTCAGCAGCGCGCGGGCGCGGGCCTCGCCGGGGCGCAGCGACAGCGGGGGCCGTCCGGCGGCGGCCCTCAGCCGGATCGATACTTCCGCCAGGGCTTCGCCGGTGAGCCAGCCCGCGGCGGGGCCGGGCCGGGACCAGGTGAGGGCCGCCAGTGAGGCGTCGACCGGCCCGGAGGCGGCGGCGAGTGCGGCGCCCCCCTCGCGCAGCCGGGCCGCCGCGGCCTCCATGCCCGCGCGGTACGGCGTACGGGCGAGGCGGCGGGCGGCCGAGTAGACGGAGAAGGGGACGAGCAGCGGGTCGGCGGGCGCGGAGCGGGCGAGGGCGGCGACGGGGCGCAGCAGGTGGCGGCGTCTGCGGTCCAGCAGGAGGTCGGCCATGCGGGCGGGGTGCGCGTCGAGGACGCGGCGGGCTCCGTGTCCGGTGAAGTGGTCGGCGGAGCCGGCCGCCAGCCGGCGCCGTTCGCGGGCGGCGGAGACGAGGGAGGGGCCGGGTTCGTCGGTGAGGGGGCCGTCGAGTTCCGCGTACGGGAGGGCTTCTTCGGCGGCGGCCACGACGAGGTGGTGCAGCCGGGGGTCGGCGGCGATGGCGTGGGCGCGCGCGAGTTCGCCCTCGCGGCCCTGCGGGGTGGCGAGGTCGTTGAAGGTGACGGCGAGGAGGCGCGAGCCGGAGCCGTGGAGGGTGCCGGGGGCGCCGGGCAGGCCGGCGGCGAGGAGGGCGAGCGTCGCGGAGGCGGTGCCGCCGGAGAGGTCGGCGCCGACGCCGGGTGCGGGTGCGCCACGGGCGGCGCGCCGGTCGGCTGGGCCCATGCCGGGCACCGGTCCGGGGTCAGGGAGCAGGGTCTCGGGGGCATGCCGCGGCGCCGTGAGCCGGGCGCGCACCGCCGCGGTCAACGCTTCCCGTACGCCCTCCACCGCCCGTTCGGGGTCGGCCTCGGGGGCGGCCACGGCGAGGGAGGCCACCGGTTCGTAGCCGGTGATCTCCCGGGAGCCCTCCCGCAGGATCAGCGTGTGGCCGGGCGGGATGCGCCGGACACCGGCGTACGGTGTGCCGTCGCCCAGCGCCTCGGGGCTGTCGGGGCAGGCGAGGAGGGCGGCGAGGTGGCCGACGTCGAGCTGCGCCTCGATGAGGTCGGCGAGCGGGAGCGCGGCGGTGGCGTACGCGGTTCCGCCGGCCCAGGGGGTGTAGAAGACGGGCCGTGCGCCGGCGAGGTCGCCGAGGACGGTGATCCGGCGTCCGGCCTGGACGACGGCGGTGTAGCTGCCGGGCCACTCGGTGAGGTGGCGCAGGGCGCCGCCGCGGGCGGCGTAGAGGGCGCGGCGCAGTTCGTCGTCGGTGGCGCCGCAGCAGCCGAGCACGGCGAGCCGGGTGAAGGGGTCGGCGGGGTCGGCGGTGACGGTGCGGATCTCGTCGGGGCGCCAGTCGCCGACGGCCCAGAGGGGGTCGGGGTCGCCCCACAGGAGCTGGGCGCCGACGGGGTGGACGGTGCGTTCGGCGTCCTGGGCGGCGGGGTCGTCGGCGTGTGCGGCGTCGGCGATGCCTCCGTGCTGCGGGGGCCCGGCGTGGGGCGGGCGGCCGTAGGAGGGGGTGCCGTAGGGGGAGCCGTGGGAGGGGTCCGCCGGTGCTCCCGGGCCGGAGGGGACGCGTCCGGCCGTGCCGAAGCTCGCGGCGATACTGCTCCACCCGACCAACCAGCGCACCGCCGCCTCCCCCAGCCCGTGGGCAAATGACCGGGGCAACGGACGGCCGGGACGGCACGGACAACGTGCGTCGGCGTGCGTCGGCGCTTGGAGGGCGCGGCCGGCGGGACCCCGGGTGGCTCGGGGTCCATGCTGCCACGAGAAGGGCGTGCGAGAGTGGCTTCGGGGGGCGCACATGCGAACGAACACGCCCCGGCCGCGCGGTATTTGGCGTTCCGTTCCCACCGCCCCATAGGTCGGTTTCGGCCATTCTTCGGCCGTACCGAGGGCCCCTGCGGCCCCCGCGCGGGCGGCCCGGGACGGCCGCGGGGCGCGGTCCGGGAGGCGTCTGCGACCTCCCGGACCGTTCCGCCACCCGCGGGGATTGAGGCAGCGGCATCCCCCGGCCCACCGGATCCACTCGGCGGGCCGACCCACGCACCGCACATCGAATCGCCGGGCCCCGTGAGCGGCCAGAGCGCACGGCCGGGCGCACGGCCACACGGCCGGAGCACGGGCCGACGCGTGCGCCCGGGGCACGACCCCCCGGGCGGACTGTGCATACGGACAACAATCCCGCCATACGGAACACGGGGCCTTAACGCTTGGGAGGCGGGGAACTACGCTGGGTTTACGAAATGCCGGGCGCCTATGCCCCGGCGGCGTCTGCGTTCCGCGTGTGACGAGGGGTGGCGCATGTCCAGGGAGCTCCGCGAGCCCAATGAGAAGCTCGGCGCCGTCCTCGCCCTCGCGGGCATCAGCAACGCCGGGCTGGCCCGGCGGGTCAACGACCTCGGTGCGCAGCGCGGCCTGACGCTCCGGTACGACAAGACGTCCGTGGCGCGGTGGGTGTCGAAGGGGATGGTGCCGCAGGGCGCGGCCCCGCACCTGATCGCCGCCGCCATCGGCGCGAAGCTCGGCCGGCCGGTCCCGCTGCACGAGATCGGGCTGGCGGACGCCGATCCGGCACCGGAGGTGGGGCTGGCCTTCCCGCGCGACATCGGGGCGGCGGTGCGCTCCGCGACCGACCTCTACCGGCTGGACCTCGCCGGGCGGCGTGGCGGCGGCGGGATCTGGCAGTCGCTCGCCGGCTCCTTCTCCGTGTCGGCGTACGCGACGCCCGCCTCCCGGTGGCTGATATCCCCGGCCGACAGCTCGGTCGCGCGCGAGCCGGCCCCCGTCGGCGCCCCGGGCACCGGGACGGCCGCAGCGGCCCACGGCCGGGCTTCCACGGCCGTCGCCCCGCCGCGACGGACACCTGAAACCCCCGCTCAGGGCGTTGTGCCCGCCCGGTCCGGGCCCGAAACCGCGCCGCCGGCCGCCGCTGCCGCCGCTCGGCCCGTCCCGGAGGCCTCCCCGCAGCGCGTGGGCCACAGCGACGTGACCAAGCTGCGCGAGGCCGCGGAGGACGCGCGCCGCTGGGACTCCAAGTACGGCGGCGGGGACTGGCGTTCGTCGATGGTGCCCGAGTGCCTGCGGGTGGACGCGGCGCCGCTGCTGCTCGGCTCCTACACCGACGAGGTGGGCCGCGCGCTCTTCGGGGCGACCGCCGAACTGACCCGGCTGGCCGGCTGGATGGCCTTCGACACCGGCCAGCAGGAGGCCGCCCAGCGCTACTACATCCAGGCGCTGCGCCTGGCCCGGGCGGCGGCCGACGTCCCGCTCGGCGGGTACGTCCTGGCCTCGATGTCCCTCCAGGCGACCTACCGGGACTTCCCCGACGAGGGCGTGGACCTCGCCCAGGCCGCCGTCGAACGCAACCGCGGGCTGGCCACCGCCCGCACCATGAGCTTCTTCCGCCTGGTCGAAGCCCGGGCCCATGCGAAGGCGGGCGACTCGGCGGCCGCCGGGGCGGCGCTTCGGGCGTCCGAGGGCTGGCTGGAGCGCTCCCGCGACGGTGACGCCGACCCGACCTGGCTGGGTTTCTACTCGTACGACCGTTTCGCGGCGGATGCCGCGGAATGTTACCGGGACCTCAAACTCCCCCGCCAGGTACGCCGCTTCACCGAGCAGGCGCTCTCGCGCCCCACGGAGGAGTACGTGCGCTCGCACGGGCTGCGGCTGGTGGTGAGCGCGGTCGCCGAGCTGGAGTCGGGCAACCTCGACGCGGCCTGCGCCGCCGGCACCCGGGCCGTGGAGGTCGCGGGCCGGATCTCCTCGGCGCGCACGACCGAGTACGTACGGGACCTGCTGCACCGGCTGGAACCGTACGGTGACGAGCCGCGCGTCGCGGAGCTGCGCGAACGGGCCCGCCCGTTGCTCGTGGCCCCCGCGTAGCCCCGTTGTCGGTGGCGGGGTGCAGTATGCAGGGGTGGGAGGTGTCAGCGTGGACTGCGACGTGCTGGTGATCGGTGGCGGGATCGTCGGCTTGTCGACAGCCCATGCCCTGTCGCGCCTGGCCCCGGGCACCCGGGTGACCGTGCTGGAGAAGGAGACCGCCCCCGCCCGGCACCAGACCGGCCGCAACAGCGGCGTGATCCACAGCGGCATCTACTACCGCCCGGGCTCCCTCAAGGCCCGCTTCGCGGTGCGCGGGGCCGCCGAGATGGTCAAGTTCTGCGCGGAGCACGGCATCGCGCACGAGGTGACGGGCAAGCTGATCGTCGCCACCGACCGCTCCGAGCTGCCCCGGCTGCACTCCCTCGTCCAGCGCGGCCGGGAGAACGGCATCCCGGTGCGCGAGCTGGGACCCGCCCAGATCTCGGAGTACGAGCCGCACGTCCGGGGCCTCGCCGCGATCCACGTGGCCACCACCGGGATCGTGGACTACGGCCGGGTCGCGGCGCAGCTCGCCGAGAGCTCCGGAGCGGAGATCGTCTACGGCGCGGAGGCGGACCTGATCTCCCGCCGCCCCTCCGCGGTGGCGGTCCGCACCACCGCGGGCGGGGTGTTCCGCGCCCGGGTCCTGGTCAACTGCGCGGGCCTCCAGTGCGACCGGGTGGCCCGCCTGGCCGGGGACGACCCGGGCATGCGGATCATCCCCTTCCGGGGTGAGTACCACGACCTGGCCCGCCCGGAGCTGGTCCGGGGCCTGGTCTACCCGGTACCCGACCCGGCGTTCCCCTTCCTCGGCGTCCACCTCACCCGGGGCATCGGCGGCGGGGTCCACGTCGGCCCGAACGCCGTACCCGCCCTGGCCCGCGAGGGCTACGGCTGGGGCACGGTCCGCCCGCGGGACCTCGCCACGGAACTGGCCTGGCCGGGATCCTGGCGGATGGCCGCGCGGCACTGGCGGTACGGGGCGGGCGAGATCCACCGCTCCCTGTCGAAGCGGGCCTTCACGGAGGCCGTACGCCGCCTGCTGCCGGCCGTCACGGAGGCGGACCTCACCCCCGCGGCGGCGGGGGTCCGCGCCCAGGCGGTGCTGCGGGACGGAACGCTGGTGGACGACTTCCTCATCCGGGAGGCCCCGCGCACGGTGCACGTCCTGAACGCCCCCTCGCCCGCGGCGACCGCGTCGCTGCCGATCGGCCGCGAGATCGCCGCCCGAGCCCTCCACCACCTCCGCACCCCCTGAGCCCGCCGCCCCGGGGCACTGCCCGGACCCCGCGCCTCAAACGCCGCCGGGGCTGGGGTGCGTCTGCGCAGCCCGCCCGCCTGCGGACCGTGTCCCGGGGGCCGCCCCCCGGACCCCGCGCGACCAGGGCAACCCCGCCCCCCAACCGCCCGGCCAGGGCAACCGCCCCCACCCCCCGTCGTAGAATCTCCGCATTGTGTCTGAGCCCCTGAACCCCCAGCCCAGCCTCCCCGACTCCCCGCCGGAGGCGTACACGCCGCCCAAGTGGCGCACCGAGCCGCGGTTCCCCGACGGCCCCGCGCCCGACCCCGCCGGGTCGCACCACGAGCGCCGGATCCGCAGCTTCCAGCCGCGCCGCAGCCGGGTCACCACCGGCCAGGGCGAAGCGCTGAAGCGGCTGTGGGGCACCTGGGGCCTCGACATCGACGGCCACGAGGTCATCGACCTCGGCAAGCTCTTCGACGGCCTCCCCGTCGTCCTGGAGATCGGCTTCGGCATGGGCGAGGCCACCGCCCAGATGGCCGCCGCCGACCCCGGCACCGGCATCCTCGCCGCCGACGTGCACACCCCCGGCCAGGGCAACCTCCTCGCCCTCGCCGAGCGCAACGGTCTCACCAACATCCGGGTGGCGAACGGCGACGCGATCATCCTGCTCCGCGAGATGCTCCCGCCCGCCTCCCTCGCGGGGATGCGCGTGTACTTCCCGGATCCGTGGCCCAAGGCCCGCCACCACAAGCGCCGCCTGATCCAGCCCGAGTTCCTGGACCTGGCCGCGACCCGCCTGGCGCCCGGGGCCGTGCTCCACTGCGCGACCGACTGGGAGGACTACGCCGAGCAGATGCTCGAAGTCCTCACCGCCCACCCCGAGTTCGAGAACACCCAGGCCGACGGCGGCTACGCGCCCCGCCCGGAGTTCCGCCCGCTCACCCGCTTCGAGGGGCAGGGCCTGGACAAGGGCCACGTCGTCCACGACCTCCTCTTCGTCCGCCGCGGCGAGCGCGCAGTCGAACCTGACTCCAAGAACTGACAAACGTCACTCCGAGTGTCCGAGCGGCTCGGTAGGGTCATCATGTGTACCGAGCGCTCTCCCGTGTGCTCGCACGCCCGTCGGGCACGGCCCGCATGTGCGTGCTCGTCACGCTGCTCACCGCCACCGGCGCCGTCATCCTCGAGCTGGTGCGGGAGCAGACCGGCACGGCCGGCTTCTTCGTGGGCCTCGGCCTGGCCCTGCTGCCGGTGCCGCCGCTGGTGGCGGCGTTCCGGTGGCTCGGCCTGGCCGCGCCGGGCCCCTGGCGGCAGTCGCTGTTCTGCTTCGGCTGGGGGGCCTGCACCGCGGCGCTGATCGCGATACTGGCCAACAGCTTCGCCACGGAGTGGATGGCCGCGGCCTCCGCCGATCCCTCCGCCGCCGACCGCCTCGGTTCGGTCGCGATCGCGCCGGTGGTGGAGGAGACCGCGAAGGCGGCGGCCCTGCTCCTCGTCTTCCTCTTCCGAAGACGGCGGTTCACCGGCGTCGCCGACGGGATCGTGTTCGCCGGGTTCACGGCCACCGGCTTCGCCTTCACCGAGAACATCCTCTACCTGGGCACCGCCTTCGAGGAGGACCTGGCCAACGGCACCCGCGCACTGGACTCCGTGACGGCGGCGACGTTCTTCGTGCGGGCCGTGCTCTCCCCGTTCGCGCACCCGCTCTTCACGGTGCTCACCGGCCTCGGCTTCGGGGCGGCCGCGCTCACCGCCCGCCGTGCGCGCAGGACCGGGCTGCCCGTGCTGGGGCTGGTCCTGGCCATGGGCACGCACGCGCTGTGGAACGGCTCCTCGCACTTCGGTGAGTACGGTTTCTACGTGGTCTACGGCTGCGTGATGGTCCCGGCGTTCGGGCTGCTGCTGTGGCTGGCCGTGCGGATCCGGCGCCGGTGCCTGCGGGCCGTCGCCGCCGAGCTGTCGGTGTACGCCGCCGCGGGCTGGCTCGGTCCGGCGGAGGTGCCGGCCCTGGCTTCGATGCCGGCCCGGTCACTGGCCCGCGCCCTGGCCCGCCGCACCGGAGGCCGCCACGCCGCCCGAGCGGTGTCCCGGTACACGGCGGACGCCGCCGCCCTGGCGCTGCTGCGCCGCCACGCCCGGCAGTCCGGCCCGGGTTCCCGGGATCAGGAATTCGCCGAGCGGGAGCGCGAGTTGCTCCACCGGCTCTGGCTCGGCCGCGCGACGGCCGCGCCGGCGCTGGCCCGGGCGGCCGTGCTGGAGGACCTGCTGCCCCCGCCGCGCTGGACCCCGCAGGCCGCCCCGGCGCCCGCGCGGGTCTTCGTACCGGCCCCCAGGACTCCGGAGCTGTCGGCATCGCACCCCTGAGGAAGCGGGCGGGACCGGGAAGGACCGGGCGAGGCGATCAGGCGCTCAGACGTCGAGGCCCTTGGAGCGCATCCACGCCAGCGGGTCCACCGTCGAGCCGCCCTTGCGGACCTCGAGGTGGAGGTGCGCACCGGTGACGTTGCCGGTCGCGCCGACCCGGCCGATGGTCTCGCCGGCGCCCACCGAGCCGGAGGTCACGGACATCGAGGAGAGGTGGCAGTACCAGATCTCGGTACCGTCGTCGAGCTTGAGGACGATCCGGTAGCCGTAGGCCCCGGACCAGCCGGCGGAGATGATCTTGCCGCTGCCCACGGCCTTGACGGGGGTGCCGGTCGGGGCGGCCAGGTCGAGGCCGGTGTGGTAGCCGGAGGACCACATGGAGCCGGCGACGCCGTAATGCGAGGTGAGGGTGTAGGACGAGGTCGGCAGGGAGTAGCCGCCCGCAGCCGTCGTACCCGAACCGGAGCCGGAGCCCGATGCGGTGCCCGCCCCCGCCGCGGCCTTGGTGGTGCTCTGTTCGGCGGCGGCCTTCTCCGCGGCCGCCTTCTCGGCGGCGGCCTCGGCGGCGGCGCGCGCCGTCTCGGCCTCCTTGTCGGCCGCTTCGCGCTGGGTCCGGGCCTCCTGGGCGGCGCTCTCGCGCGCCGTCCGCTCGGCGTCCGCGCGGGCCCGGGCCTCCTCGGTGTCCTGCTGCGATTCGGCCTGGAGGAGGATCCGGTTGAGCAGCGCCTCGCCCGCCCCGGCCTGCTGCGGCACTTCCGCGGTCTCCGCCGCGCCCGCGGGGCCGGTGCCGGAGTCCGCCTCGGCGGCGGTCCGTACGGCGTCGCCGCCGGAGCCGGAGTCGCTGCCGCCACCGCCCAGCAGGTCGGGCATGGAGGGCATGGATATGGAGACCTGGGGCCGGTCCTGCGCGGTGGCGATGCCGCCCGCGCCGACGGCCGCGATCACGCCGACGCCGAGCACCGTCGAGCTGCGGGCGAGTCCGCCGCGCGGCTTGAGGACGCGGTGCTTTCCGCGGAGCGGGCGCGCGGAGTCCTCCGTGGGATTCCACTCGCCCCAGGCTCCCGCGGTGGGCGTCTCCTGGAGGTCTGTGCCATCAGAGGCAGGCGAGTTGGAGGCCACCGGGGCACACTCCTCATGGGCGAGAACGCGCACGGGTGCCGTCGTTGCGACGGCTGGGACGACCGCGCTGCGTTATCGAAAGGTAATCTACGCGGACGAATGAATCCAAGCCGAAGCGATTGATCGTTAAGCCCAATCGGCCACACACCGCACAGCTTTGGCCTTCACATTCGCCATATCCGGCCTGAATCAGGGCAATCCATCCGCCTCACTCCCGCCGCTCCCGACCCGGCGCCGCCCTGACGCACCATCAAAGCGCTCGCTCACCGGGCGCCTCCCGCTACGCCGGTCACTCACGGGTTGTCGCCGCGCACCACCGGGACGGTCCGCCGCCGCTCCGGCTGCCCCTCCCCCGACCTGCCCACCGCGAGCAGCGCCATGTCGTCCGTCGTGCCTCCGCCGGTGTGCCGCCGCACATCGCTGCTGAGCGCGGCGAGCAGCTCGTCCGGCCCCGGGAAGACCCGCCCCCGCAGCCGGGCCGCCGGATCGTAGAAGCTGCCCGACCCGTCCCGGGCCTCGGTCAGCCCGTCGGTGTACAGCAGCAGGGTGCTGCCCGTCGGAAAGGGCCACTCCTCGCGCCGGTAGACCTCGTCCGGCGCCAGCTCGCCCAGGCCCAGTGGCAGCGCCGGCTCGGCCGGGGCCAGTACCTCCAAACCGCCGTCCGCGTACAGCAGCAGCGGCTCGGGGTGGCCCCGGTTGAGCAGCCGAAGCCGTTCGGCGCCGGGCGGGATCTCGCCGAGCACGCACGTGGTGAACCCCTCCACCGCGTCCAGGCTGCCCCGCCGCGTCCCCTCCCGGGCCAGCGCCCGCTCCAGGCGCCGTGCGAGCCCCTCCAGGGTCGGCTCGGTCTCCGCCGCCTCCCGGAAGGCCCCCAGCACCACCGCGACGGCCTCCACGGCCCCCATCCCCTTCCCCCGTACGTCGCCCACCGCGAGCCGCACGCCGTACGGGGTGTCCTGGACGGCGTAGAGGTCCCCGCCGGTGAAGGCGTCGGCCTGCGCGGCCTCGTACCGGGCGCGGACGTGCAGCCCGGCGATCCGCTCGGCCGGGGTCGGCAGCACGGCCCGCTGCGCGGCCTCGGCGATCCCGCGCGCCGAGGCGAGCCGCTCGCCGCCGCGCCGTACGACCCTGTTGATCAGCAGGGCCAGCCCGGACACGGTCAGCACCGTCACGAGCTCGGTCAGCGCCTCCACCTTCCAGCTGGTGCCGTTGTGGAGGTGGAGGCCGAAGACCACCATCGAGGAGGCGATCCCGGTCAGCGCGGTCGCCCGGAGGGTGAACAGGGGAGCCGCGACCAGCGGTGCGGCGGTGAAGAAGGGGGACCCCGTGAAGCTGGGCGGGGTCACCAGGGTGAAGACGAGTCCCAGCAGGACCAGCAGGACGGGCAGGATCCGCACCACCCGCCGGGCGGTGCCGTCCGCGCTGCCGCCCTCACCCTGCCGGCCCAGCCCCGCCACGCTGCTCTCCTGCCGCCCGGTCCCGCCCGTCCCCCAAGGCTGACGGCAGGCGGCCCCGTACGGCGAGCGGACCGGGGCGAAGGAGTGAGAGGCCGGCACCGGCGGACACCCGGGGCACGAACAGGGCGACCAAGGCCCGGACACCACGAAGGACGCAGCGGCACGAGAAGAAGCCGGACACGACGAAGGCCCGGTTCCACCAGGGAACCGGGCCTTCGTACTGAGTAGCGGGGACAGGATTTGAACCTGCGACCTCTGGGTTATGAGCCCAGCGAGCTACCGAGCTGCTCCACCCCGCGTCGGTAAACCCAACTCTACGTCATCCGGGGGACGCCTCCCGCCAATTAACCGGCCCGCACCGCCTCAGAACGGCATCGTCGCAGGTCAGAGGCCGAATAATCGATCCATCCGACCACCGGGAGGGGCGGAACCGGCCCCGGTGCGCCGGCCTGGGACGGGATCAGGCCACAGAACGGGCCCGGGAACGGCGGAGCGCCCCGCCCGAAGAAGTCGGACGGGGCGCTCGGCGCGGGCCGGGGAAGGTCCCCCCGGGATCCGCGAGCGGTAGGCCATGTCGGACTCGAACCGACAACCAACGGATTAAAAGTCCGCTGCTCTGCCAATTGAGCTAATGGCCCTCCATGTGCTCACCCCAGAGCATAGCCGGAGAGGGGCTGCTGGCCGATCGGGTATCGCCGGGTGTGGCCCCGGCGGTTTCCCGCCATGCGGTCCGGGAGGGGCGAAACGGCCGGAAATGGGCTCGGCCCCCACCGCACCGGAGTGCTGTGGGGGCCGAGTCCTCGTCAGGCGGCGCTCAGACGTCAGCCGTTGCGCTTCCAGCGGGGCTTGTCGTCGCGGCGGCCGCCGAAGGTGGAGCCGGACGGACGGTTGTCGTCACGACGGCCGTAGGGGCGCTCGCCGGCGCCGCCGGAGCGGAAGCCGCCGGAGGGACGGTCGTCGCGGCGGAAGCCGCCACGGTCGCCACCGCGGTCGTCACGGTTGAAACCACCCGACGGACGGTCATCGCGACGGAAACCACCACGGTCACCACCGCGGTTGTCGCCACCACGGTCGTCACGGCGGAAGCCACCCGACGGACGGTCGTCACGGCGGAAGCCGCCACGGTCGCCACCGCGGTCGTCACGGTTGAAACCACCCGACGGACGGTCATCGCGA